>NZ_JBFSUV010000001.1:0-287487 GCF_041467515.1 Vibrio sp. 10N.247.311.12 | reverse complement strand
TATTCATCAACGAGTGCCCACACAGATTGATAGGTTTAAATTGTTAAAGAGCTTTACTTGTTGAGCCTTCCTTTTAGTAAGGAGCCTCTCGAAGTGGACGGCCATTCTAGCGGATTAGATTCCAGTGTCAAACACTTTTTCCAGCTAATTTTTCAAAGCATCTTAAATGCTTATCACCGTCTTGTTACTCAGTTCAAACCGCTTGGTTATCCCTGACAACGGAGGCGCATTATAGAGATAATAATCTTGCGCACAAGGCCAAAAACGAAAAAAAGCCGCCACTAGCGACTGTTCGAATAGTATTTATACAAAGCGTTCGAAATAGGTACGATTTAGACTAAATTTAGCGAATCGTACCTATTGTTTCTGCCCCAATCACTGGTGAGCAATAATTCTGTCGTTATTAACTAATAGCTGCACTTTCTTATCTGGATTAATTTTTCCTGCCAGTATCGCTTTCGCTAACGGGTTCTCGACACTTTGTTGAATCGCTCTTTTCAAAGGTCGCGCGCCATATACTGGATCAAAGCCAACTTGAGAAATTAACTTGAGTGCTTTATCCGAAACTTCAAGCTCATAACCATTGTCTTCCATTCTCTTCTTAAGGTGCTTAAGCTGAATAGCGGCTATCGACTGAATGTGCTCTTGACCCAATGGATGGAACACCACGCTTTCATCAACTCGGTTCAAAAACTCAGGACGGAAATGTTTACCTACCACTTCCATCACTTCATTCTTTATTCCTTGGTAGTCGAGCGTATTGAAGTTCTCTTGAATTCTCGAAGAGCCAAGGTTGGATGTCATGATCACTACCGTGTTTCTAAAATCGACTGTACGACCTTGTCCATCAGTTAAGCGTCCATCATCAAGCACCTGCAATAAGATATTGAAAACATCAGGATGCGCTTTCTCTACTTCATCTAGCAAAATCACTGAATAAGGCTTGCGACGCACTGCTTCTGTTAAGTAACCACCTTCTTCATATCCAACGTAACCCGGAGGAGCACCAACCAAACGAGCAACAGAGTGTTTCTCCATAAACTCAGACATGTCGATACGCACCATTGCATCGTCACTATCAAACATGAAGTTCGCGAGTGTTTTACACAACTCCGTTTTACCAACGCCAGTTGGACCAAGGAATAAGAAAGATCCAATCGGCTTGTTTGGATCAGATAAACCTGCACGGCTACGACGAATCGCATTCGATACCACTTCGACTGCTTCCGCTTGGCCAATAACTCGCTTATGTAGAACACCTTCCATTTTAAGAAGCTTCTCTTTCTCGGCTTCTAGCATTTTAGAAACAGGTATGCCTGTTTGCTTCGATAGCACGTCTGCAATTTCTGCATCAGTGACCTTATTACGCAGCAGCGTCATTTCTTGCATTTCAGCTTGAGTCGCAAGATCTAACTGCTTCTCTAATTCTGGGATTCGACCGTATTGCAATTCAGACATTCGGTTAAGATCACCAGCACGTCTCGCAAAATCCATATCCATACGAGCTTGTTCTAGCTCTGACTTGATGTGTTGCGTGCCAGAAAGCGCGGCTTTCTCTGCATTCCACACTTCTTCAAGCTCTGCTAAATCTCGTTCTTTGTCAGAAAGCTCTTCTTGTAATGTTCGAAGGCGTTTTTCACTGGCTTCGTCATTCTCATTAGTAAGAGCTTGCTGCTCGATCTTTAACTGAATGATCTTACGCTCGAGCTTATCTAGTGACTCAGGTTTTGAGTCGATCTGCATACGAATACTCGAAGCTGCTTCATCAATCAGATCAATCGCCTTATCTGGCAACTGACGGTCTGAAACGTATCGATGAGATAAGGTTGCCGCTGCGACAATCGCTGGGTCGGTAATTTCTACATGATGATGAAGTTCATAGCGCTCTTTCAAACCACGAAGAATCGCCACCGTGTCTTCAACCGTTGGTTCATCGACAAGCACTTTTTGGAAGCGGCGCTCTAACGCTGGATCTTTCTCTATGTATTGACGGTATTCATCAAGAGTCGTTGCGCCAACACAGTGGAGTTCACCACGAGCCAACGCTGGTTTTAGCATGTTACCGGCATCCATAGAGCCTTCACCTTTACCAGCGCCGACCATAGTATGAATTTCATCGATGAAGAGAATGATATTGCCCTCTTCTTTAGACAATTCATTGAGGACTGACTTCAAACGCTCTTCAAACTCACCACGATATTTAGCGCCAGCTACCAAAGCACCCATGTCTAATGAAAGTACGCGTCGGCCTCTTAAACCTTCTGGCACTTCATTGTTAATAATGCGCTGAGCCAAACCTTCAACGATAGCTGTCTTACCAACACCAGGTTCACCGATAATGACTGGGTTGTTCTTAGTACGACGCTGAAGTACTTGGATAGTACGGCGGATTTCGTCATCTCGGCCAATTACCGGATCCAGCTTGCCTTGCTCCGCTCTTTCAGTCAGATCGATGGTGAACTTCTCTAACGCTTGGCGTCGGTCTTCGGCATTTGGGTCATCAACTTTTTGACCGCCACGAACCTGCTCGATAGCTTGAGATAATTTTTGCTCAGTAAGACCTAGTTCTTTAAGCAGGTTACCTAAAGGGCCTTTATCTTCAATTGCGGCAAGTAGGAAGACTTCCGAAGAAATGTATGTGTCTTGACGCTTTTGTGCGACCTTGTCACATAGGTTGAACAAAGTACCCATTGCATTCGACAGTTGAACATCACCACCGATACCACTTACTTTCGGTACACGGTCTAATATTTCGCTTAGCTTTGAACGCAATTGAACCACATCAATATTCAGCATGGTGAGCAATGGACGAATTGCACTACCATCTTGATTAAGCAAAGACACCATTAGGTGCACAGGCTCTATATATTGGTGATCACGACCTAATGCGAGCGACTGAGCATCAGATATCGCAATTTGGAATTTACTAGTGAATCGATCGAGACGCATGCCAACCTTCCTACTCTTAGATATGTTTATCTTATGGTTAGAAGATGGATACGGTAACGCGGATTTTCAAGGGATAAGAATGAAGAATAGAGCTGTTATAAAAATATAAATGAGCTGGATGACTGGTTGCACTAGTTAAAGGTTACTCTAACCAAATAAAAGTAGCTTGGCGTCCAGTAATACCATCACGACGATAAGAATAGAACGCATCGGCATCAGCGAAGGTACATAGATTAGAGTCTGTCACAGAAGTTACACCAACTTTGTTCAGTCGTTGCGTTGCAAGCTGAGACATATTCGCTAGCCATTTGCCTGGTTCAGCTTTGGCTTCAAATGCGAGCTTAGCTTGAGAGTCAAAACTAACGAAAGCTTCCAACACATCATCGCCTACTTCAAAAGCTTGTTTGCCTATTGCAGGACCAAGCCAAGCAATGATCTTATTCTCTGAACCTAAGTTTGAAAACTTTGCGACGGCATTTTCAAGAATGCCACCAGCAAGACCACGCCAACCAGCATGAACTGCAGCAACTTGAGTGCCTTTGGTATCAGTAAGGATTACAGGTAAGCAATCGGCTGTCATCGCAGAACAAACAACATCTTTAGCTGTGGTAAATGCACCGTCAGCATCAAGAATATCTGCCGTAGGGTGTAAAACCGTAACGACATCTGTTGAGTGAGTTTGATGTAGCCATACCGGAGCGGCAGGCATATTAGCGTGTTGCTTGAGCCAGGCTCTGTTGTTTTCAACAAGCGAAGCATCATCCCCAACATGCGTACCTAGGTTTAATCCTTGATACGCACCAGTAGAAAAACCATCAAAACGTGTCGAAGCAAATGCTTTCACGTTTTTTGGTGCATTCCAGTTAGGGATGATCATCGACATGATTAAATGTCGTCTTCCAAGTTTTCGCGCGCATCAACACGTAACGCTTCAGCCATCACGACCATGTCATTTGGCACAGGAGCGTGGAACTCAACTTCTTCACCTGTAATTGGGTGAACAAATTTAAGCATAACGGCGTGCAGTGCTTGGCGATCAAAAGAACGAATCATTGTTGTTAGTTCTTCAGATGCACCTTTTGGAATACGAGCACGACCACCGTATGCAACGTCACCTAGCAGCGGATGCTGAAGGTATGACATGTGAACACGAATTTGGTGAGTACGACCCGTTTCTAGGCGTAGACGAATACGAGTATGCTCGCGGAAGTGCTCAGCAACACGGTAGTGAGTTACCGCTGGCTTTCCTAATTCATTTACATCCATCAAGGTACGCTTAGTTGCATGACGGCTAATGCCTTTCTCTACCACACCACCAGCGGTCATTTTGCCAATTGCAATTGCTTCATATTCACGAGTAATACGACGCTTAGCAAGAGCACGCACAAGACGAGTTTGAGCTGGAACCGTTTTAGCCACAACCATAAGACCTGTTGTGTCTTTATCAAGACGGTGCACAATACCTGCACGAGGCACTTCTGCAATCTGTGGGTAATGGAAAAGCAATGCGTTTAGTATGGTTCCATCCGGTGTGCCTGCGCCTGGGTGTACAACCAGATCGCGAGGCTTATTGATAACCAATAAGTCATCATCTTCGTAGACAATGTTTAGAGGAATATCTTGTGCTTCCCAGCGCTCTTCATCTGCAAGTTCAGCTTGCAAGATGATCTCTTCACCGCCCAAAACCTTAACGCGCGGCTTTGTAATAACTTCGCCATCCACTTGGATTTTGCCGTCAAGAAGCCACTCTTTAATGCGAGAGCGAGAAAAATCGGTAAATAGTTCAGCGACAGCTTGGTCTAAACGTTGACCTAACTGGCTGCTTTTTACTGTGTCTGTTAATGTGATCTGCTGAGCCATATCGAACTTTTTTAAAAACCGTGAGACTAATACCCATTAGTATGGATAAAATAGAATAATTGCATCATTGTATCTGTTACTGGTTAGAAAGTAACGGAAGCTTACGAAATATTTAATTCAAGGAATCGACGCCTGACATGAAACACCTTACTTTATCGGGTCTATTAGCCGTATCACTCTTGGTTGGTTGTTCAAGTAGTGAAGAGATAGTGCCAGATGTACCACCATCGGTTCTCTACTCTGACGCTCAAGAATCACTGCAGAGCGGTAGCTGGCTTTCAGCAATAGAAAAGCTAGAAGCCCTAGACTCACGTTACCCATTCGGCGCCTATTCTGAGCAAGTACAGCTCGATCTGATTTACGCTTACTACAAAAATGATGACTTGGCACTTGGCCTCGCTACCATTTCACGTTTCCTACGTTTGAACCCAACGCATGAGAAACAAGACTGGGTTCTTTACATGCGCGGCTTAACGCACATGGCGCAAGACCGAAACTTCATGCACGATATTTTTAATATCGACCGTAGTGACCGAGATCCTGAACCAGTGAAACTTGCGTTTGCTGACTTCAAGCGACTACTCGAACGTTTCCCTAGTAGCCCTTATGCTGAAGATGCACAAAAACGCATGTTCGCACTTAAGAACCGCCTAGCAGAGTATGACTTAGCAACCGCTGATTTCTACCTACGCCGCGAAGCTTGGATTGCTGCGATCAACAGAACGCAAGAGCTGCAAAAAACTTACCCAGACACCATTGCTGCGCGTAAGTCTTTAGATATCCAGCTAAAAGCTTATCAACAACTCGGCCTAGATGACGCTGTGTTAAGAACAGAAAAGTTGATTGAGTTAAACCCACTACCTTAATCAAACCTCTTACATCTCAATCCTAAAAGCGCGCTAATTTACTAGCGCGCTTTTTTTCATCTACATATCGCAAACTTGATGGAACGCATAATACACGGTATCTTCAAAAGATAACTTTTAACAAAACATCAACATGGAGTGTGGATGTGAGTAGGTTGTTATTATTTATCTGGATATCGCTATTTAGCCACTTATCCTACGCATTAGAACTGTCTCCATTAAGCAATAAGCCTTACATGGGTGACTTGGATGTGCTCAAAACCAAAGGAACGGTTAGAGTGCTAGTGTCTGCCGATCTTGGTTTCTATTACATCGAGGATGGCAAGCCAAAAGGCATCGTGGCAGAAATGCTCTACCACTTTGAGAAAAGCCTTCGTAAGAAACATCCCTACCTCAATGTTCAAGTCATCCCCGTGCAACGAGATGATCTACTTCCCTCTTTAGAGTCTGGCTATGGTGATGTCGCTGTCGCTAACCTAACGATCACCGATAAACGATTACGAACCATCGATTTTTCGGATCCGATGATTAAAGATGGTAAAGAACTCATTATCACAGGGAAAAAGGCCGAACCTATCACCGAAATCAAGCAATTGAGTGGCAAAGAGGTGTGGATACGAGCAAGCTCGAGTTACTTCGAGAGTGTACAAAGAGTTAATAAGGAGCTTAACGAGCTAGGTTTACCACCACTGTATGTCCACTTTATCGAGGAGTCATTACAAGACTACGAGCTGATAGAACTGGTTAACCAAGGTTATATACAAGGCACAATTCTGGATAACCATAAAGCCAAGCTCTGGATCGATGTAATGGAAAACATTCAAGTCCATAACGACTTACCTTTACGAGAAAATGGTCGTATTGCTTGGGCTTTAAGAAAAGACAGCCCTCAACTGAAGAAAGAGATAAACAAATACGTCAAGACCGCACGAACAGGCACCCTGCTTGGGAATGTCATCTACCAGAAATACATCGACAATACTCGCTGGTTAGGCCGAGCACTCAACCCCAATAAAGTAGACCGAGTAGCTAAACTCTCAGATGTCTTTGAAAAGTATTCGAGCAAGTATGAATTTGATCCTTTAATGATGTCAGCTCAAGGTTTCCAAGAATCAGGACTGGATCAGAGCCGGATTTCTCATCGCGGGGCTATTGGTGTGATGCAGGTATTACCGAGTACCGCCAAAGATAAAAACGTCAACATCAAGAACATCCATAAGGTGGATAACAACATCCATGCGGGTGTGAAGTATATGCGCTTTATCAAAGACCGATATTTTGACGACCCGGCAATATCACCCGACAATCAAATCTACTTTACCTTGGCTTCTTACAACGCTGGTCCTGCTAAGATCAGAAAGATGAGGAGCATTGCCAAGCAGAAAGGTTACAACCCAAACATCTGGTTTAAAAACGTAGAAATCATCACTCGCAAATACGTGAGTAAAGAACCCGTAACCTATGTTGCCAACATCAATCGTTACTTCGTAATCTATAAACAATTACAAGCTATCAATGCTATCCGAGAGGACGGCACAGCGAGATTACTGAACACTAACGACTAGGATCGCCTCCATCCCAGAGCTGGGGAGCCAAAGGTATTAGGTAAAGCTAAAAAACACAAAAGCCGCATAAGAATACTTATGCGGCTTTTGTTTATCTAATTCTGAAGAAGCTTATGTAGCGACCTATATTACAAGACCTATATCACAAAACACTATTGAGTAAATTTCAATCAAGCACTTTCCATAGGCTGTAGGACGCCCCTAAAAACTGATTTAATTTTTAGCGAAGCCTTGCCTCCAAGTTATCGTTTTTCATAAGGATAACAAGCATTTTTCGCCAAAAAGATACTAAGACTTGCGTAAGATCACATTTGATTTTAATGCTTATCCTACCCAACCAAAACAAGATCTAGATCACATTCTTTATTCCTAAAAGTCGTAATCTGAAGTTAACCCATGAGGGATACAACAGAGGAAAACTTCTATGAAAATGAACATCACTGGTAAAAACATCGACATTACCTCTGCAATCCGTGATCACATAGAAAGCAAATTTAAAAAGCTAGATAAATGGCAAGTAGACATCATTGGCTGCCAAGCGAGCTTTAGCGAAGAACCAAACAAGAAGAAGAAATTTGAAGCGGTACTAACCGTACCAAAAGGCCAACTTGTTGCTTCATCAATCCATGACGACCTCTACGTAGCGATCAACGAAGTAGAACAAAAACTAGAGCGTCAACTCAACAAGCTACGCCATAAACCAGAAGCGCGCCGCACTGAAAAGCCTGAAATCGAAGAGCTAGAAGCTGAAGTAGAATAAGGAAAGAGAACAGATTAAAAAATAGCGCCTCAGGGCGCTATTTTTTTGCTTGACGCTCGTAGCTCGCTTGCTTATTGTGTTTAAACATTCATAAAACAATCACTTTTTATGCACACTCAATCTTTGTTTATTTTTGACTTCTTTTTTCTTCCGTAAATCGGAGGCTAAGTCGTTTTAGAAAAACAAGTCAAAAACGAACAAGAAGCCTCCCACACTAGGGAGGCTTTTTTATAAGGACACATTTATGACTGACCGCTCAATTTCACTGGATGATATCCGCCTTCGTCTTAATGATTTAGACGACGAACTCCTGAAGTTACTTTCAGAGCGTCGCAAGCTAAGTATCGAAGTCGCTAAAAGCAAAGTAGAGACATCAAAACCAGTTCGTGATGCAGTACGAGAACAACAACTATTAGTTAAGCTGATCAACAACGGCAAAGATAAATACGAACTTGATGCGCAGTACATTACCAAGCTGTTTCACACCATCATCGAAGATTCCGTTTTACTACAACAGTCATACTTACAAAACCTAGCGAACCCGCAAAGCCGTAAACCATTGGCTCGCGTTGCATTCTTAGGTTCTAAGGGATCGTATTCTCACCTTGCGAGCCGCGAATACTTCAGCCGCAAGAATATGGAATTGATTGAGCTGAACTGTAATCACTTCAAAGAAGTCGCATCAACAGTAGAGTCTGGCCATGCCGACTACGGTGTCCTGCCGATTGAGAACACCAGTTCAGGGTCAATTAACGAGGTCTACGACCTGTTACAGCATACGACTCTATACATTGTTGGCGAACTTTCTCAACCGATTGAGCACTGCCTTGTTGCTAAAAGTGATATCCGTTTAGAAGACATCAAAACACTCTACTCGCACCCACAACCTCATCAACAATGCAGTGAGTTCTTGAGCCGCCTTAAGGGTGTCAACCTTGAGTCTTGCGCAAGCACCGCTGATGCAATGAAAAAAGTTAAAGAATTGGGTGGTAATGACGTAGCTGCTATTGGTAATGCATCGAGCGGTAAGCTTTATGGACTACAGCCAATCCAGAGCAATATTGCAAACCAAACAGAGAACCACACTCGTTTCATCGTTGTGGCGCGTAAGCCTGTTGAAGTATCGACTCAAATACCAGCGAAAACAACGCTCATCATGTCGACATCTCAAGAGGCGGGTTCTTTGGTAGAAACACTACTGATCCTGCAACGCTTAGGCATCAACATGACTAAGCTAGAATCTCGTCCTATCATGGGTAACCCTTGGGAAGAGATGTTCTATGTCGATTTAGAGGCGCATCTGGATTCAGATAATATGCAACAAGCGATAACGGAACTAACAGCCATTACTCGCCACCTTAAGGTGTTGGGTTGCTACCCAAGTGAGAACATCAAAGCGACTCAAGTTAAGTTGTCATAGCTGAAAGTGAGTATCAGCTTTTAGCTAACATAAGTATTTGGCCTACAGCAGGCCAAATACTTAAATCACCCTCTAGTCGAGTACTATTCTCGCTAAGAAAACTCACCCTAGCATGCCTGAAACACAATTCACTTGTTTCGCACATTCGGCACGCTTACTCTCTCCACTACTTGAGCCTTTCTAACAAAAACTCATTAGTGGCTTTTTTTATCAATAAAGACAAAACCTTACCCCCTTCACAGGAAATCATCGAACTACGTATAATTAATAGCGAGTAAGCATTAAGTAACATAAACTTATGCGCTTAATTTATAAATAGTGTTGTCATTAACTATGAAGCTAAGTACTAAAATCTTACTACTAATAGCCCCTGTGATACTGATCAGTACCGCGGCTTCTAGCTATATTATTTATTCGACGCAAAAAAGCAGTTTCATCAAACGCGAAGACAACGCACTTCAACTGAACATGGAAAAACTAGCCGGATACTTTCGCCAATCTCGTTCGTTCCTCAATAGCTACTCTTACACCTTGACCCAGAGTGATATGGTGAAGCGTTATTTTCTCACTGATCAAAATCTATCTCGCGATCTTGAACTGGTCAGTAATCTTCGAGAAGCCATTCATTTCCTGCAAGATGACGATGAAAGCTATACAGGTTTAGCGCTTCTTAATGGTGATCGAAAACTGCGTTATTACGCGGATAATAGCAATGACTCACGCACTCAGATTGACAGTAAGATATTGGAGTATGTTGACCTGCACTATCAAGACACCTTAGCAACATCGAGTACCAACTATATTCAAAACTCCCAAGGCGAAGGGATGTTGGTTCACTATGACAAGGTAGATAGAAAAGCGATTTTCCCAACCGTTAACAATCAACCCGACGATGTGTTCTTTGTTGTTGTCTCTGTCTCTCTCGACAAATTTAATGCGCTGAGAAAACAGATAGAGTTCGACTACCAAACCAGTTTATTCTTCACATCCATAGCGGTTTCTTTGGAAAATGATGTCACCCACTCAGTCAAGCTTGCTCCAGAACTGTACGCCACGGTCGATCCGGCGCAATTCCTATTAGAAAACAAGCTCGATTCAATTTGGAACAAGCTGAGTTTGTCGTTTGCACTGTCTGCGTTTGTAACTGTCGCTCTGCTACTCATGCTTCTGTCTCGCACTGTGATTACTCCAATAACACGGCTCGATCGACAGCTACAGCAAGTCGAAAAAAAACAACGTAAGAACATTGAACGCTTAGGCACTCGTGACGAGCTTGGCCGCCTATCACAGCGTTTTTATGACATGTATCAAGAGCTAGACAACACCTACCAGCAAACCAAGCTCTTGGCCGAAAATGATCAGTTAACTCAAATAGCCAATAGGCATCAGTTTCAAACCTTCGTTCAGCAATCGTTGCCAAAACCGAGTTCGAATACTGAAACCTGGGTTCTCTATTTTGACTTGGACAACTTCAAGTTTGTGAACGACAAATACGGACATCAAATCGGCGACTCGATTCTGGTCTCTTTTGCTCAGCGTATTTCAGATATTTGTCGTCACTATAAAGAGGAGTTCGACGCTCATTGTATGCCAGCCCGACTTTCTGGAGACGAGTTCGTTGTCTACATTAACGCTCCTAGTCACCGAGGAAATGTCGCGCATCGATTCTCGAATGATTTACTGACTCCACTGCAAAAAGGTTTTGTCACCGAATCAGGCAGCTTTCCGATCACGGTCAGTATTGGTATTGCGACCTACCCTAATGATGGCAACTCAATCGAGAAGCTACTGTCCAACGCGGATACTGCGATGTACCAAGCCAAGCATGCCGGTAAAAACCAATTTGCTGACTATTCACGGGATTTAGACAAAGCCATTCAGCGCCAAGCAGACATTGAACGTGCGCTTAGAGGTAAGAATTTTGATGATGAATTCAGGCTCGTTTACATGCCCTACATGGATTCTACCGGGACTGATGTTATTGGCGTTGAGGTGTTATTACGTTGGAATTCAAAGCAACTTGGTTTGGTTCCACCGGATGAGTTCATTCCAATAGCCGAACAAACCGGGCTGTTCGAACATGTTGACCGCTGGGTAATACAGAATGCGTTTGCTTCATTCCATCGACTTCAGACTCAATTTGATCACTCGATTCAATTGTCGATCAACTTATCTTCTGCTGGCATTGAAACCACTCACCTTGCGGGTTTCATTAAAGAACACGCGGAGTTAAATCGAATTCCACCAAGCCTAATCGATTTTGAAATCACTGAAACCTTTTACTCAAATTCAGAAGGCTTCCCATTGCTGAATGAGCTGTCATGCATGGGTTATCGACTGGCGATTGATGATTTTGGTTCCGGTTACACCTCTATCACTCAACTGGTGCAGTATCCAACTCAGAAAATTAAATTGGATAAAGCGTTTTTGGATACCTTGATTGAGACCGATAATCAGAACATAGTGAAACCGGTTATCGGGTTATGTCATGCTCAGGGTAAGAAGGTCACAGCCGAGGGCATCGAAACTGAAAGCATGCACCAGTGGTTACAGGATGCACAGTGCGATATGCTGCAAGGCTATTACTTTGGTAAACCCATGCCATTAGAAGAGTTGAGTGAATGGTACCGACAACATCAACTCAATCTAATCGACAACAAAAAGAATCCGACACATGAAATCTGTAATCATCGCATCGCTGAACCCAGCTAAAATAAACGCCGTTAAAAGTGCGTTCTTATCTGCTTTTCCTGATACTGAATTTGATTTCAAAGGCATCAGCGTCCCTAGTGGTGTCGCCGATCAACCGATGAGCAATGATGAAACCTATCAAGGTGCCGTGAATCGAGTTCACAACGCAACTCAAGCTCAGCCTGATGCAGACTTCTATGTTGGTCTAGAAGCGGGAATAGAAACAAACGTCACCTTTGCCTGGATGGTGATCGAAACGAATGGCCAACGTGGCGAGTCTCGTTCAGCAAGTCTGATGCTGCCACCAGCCGTGCTTGAGAAACTAGAGCATGCAAACGAGTTAGGGGATGTGATGGATGAAGTGTTTGGTACCGACAATATCAAACAGAAAGGTGGTGCCATTGGCTTACTGACACATAACCAATTGTCACGCAGTTCGGTCTATCATCAAGCTTTAATTTTGGCTCTGATCCCATTTGTGAATCCTGAACACTTTCCTATTTAGTATTTGAGGCTTCCTTAAACTTCAAAAGATTCCAAGAACAATCTTCAGAAACAAAAAACGCTAACATCCAGTTAGCGTTTTTTATCGAATTCGTATTCATACTATCGCGTGATAGCTTAATTCCATTATTACTTTAGCAATAGGTCGGCGATCACGACTTTCTCTTGCTCAGATTTGGCCTTTAGCTCATTTGAGCCTCTGGTTATCGTCGCTACGCCTACGCCCAGCATTTGACTCACCTGTCGTTGAGACATATCGCCTTTCATCAGCTCACAGAAGATATTAATTCGAGCAACCAGAGCATCTCGCTCGTCTGGTGTCATCATCATAGTCAACAACAGCTCGTGCTGATCTTTTTCGACAGCCGTCTTTACCAAGTCCATCAGTTGTTGCCAATTATCATATTCAGGTTGTGATGCCATATCTCTACACTTACTTTTAAATTCTGACTTTAAAGAGTCGCTTAACGATTGAAAGCGTTTAACACTTTATACCGAAACACTTGATGCGATCCAATGTAAAAAGGCAGTAAGTGGAAATGGTTAGCACTCACTGCCTTTATTCTTACTCAGTTTCGGGCCAAATGCCGAAGGCTTAGTATTTCGTTTTTGCCTCATGGGGCGCTAAAAACGTCCCTTTCTCACCCAAGATATCTCGATAGTAGGTCTCAAACATCAAGATATTCTGAACGTAGCCACGTGTCTCTTTGAATGGGATCATTTCGATAAATGCAAAGGCATCGAGCTTTTCATCGCTGCGTGAACGCCACTGTTTCACACGGCTAGGTCCAGCATTATAAGCCGCAAACGCAAAGATACGGTTGTCATCATATTGAGCGAGTAAACCATCTAAGTAGTGACTACCAATCTCAATGTTTTTGCCGACATCATAAAGATCATCGCTGCCCTGATACTTAATCTTATGTTTGTTCGCTGTGTATTGCGCCGTCTTGGGCATAATTTGCATAATGCCACGCGCGCCAACTGGAGAGCGAGCTTCTGAATCCATCGCACTCTCTTGTCTTGCTAAAGACATCAAAGTGATTGGATCGAGATCGTGCTTTTCAGCGTAGAAGTTAAACCACCACTTATGAGCAACAGGGAAGCGCAGCGCAATGTTATCCCACATCTTCGCAGAGATACTCGCTGTTACGGTAAAGTGATTCCAACGCTGTGTCGCAGCGTAAGCGGCAAGCATCTCTTTTTGCTCTTTATCTGCATTGGTCAGTAACCAGCGCCATTCACTTTTCGCTGCCGCAATTTTGTCTCGGTCAATCAGTTCACCAATACGCACCAAAGAGGTGTCGAATGGCTTCACTGTTTCAGCATTGTATTTAAGTGTCGATGTTGGATATTGAACTGGCTTACCTAACTGCTTAGCCGCAGCCACACTGTAGAAATTACGCTGACCCAAGATATCTGACAGTCGCTTATTGCCTTTGTCAGTATCGCCCGTCGCGATTTCAGCTCTGCCCTGCCAATATTGCCAACGAAGCGAAGCCTGATGTTTATCATCCAAGCGCGCTATCCACTCTTTCAAACCCGTCCAATCGGCATGTTGAATTGCTAAGCGAGCACGTCGTTCCAGCAGAACTTGCTTTGATGAACTCGCGAGCATTTTGTCGCGCCACACCATTAACTCTTCAGAGTCGGTGTTGATCAGACGAAACGTTAGGTAATCAGCGAGCTCTTGAGATTTCTCTTTCGAAAACTTCTGAGCCTTGATGACATCATCAAACACCTTTTGAGCACTGCTTGATGATTTCCTTGCTAGCTTCTCGAAAGCAAACTCGGTTTGAGCTTGGTAGAATTCATTCGCTGGATGTTTTTTAGCAAACGCGAGTACATTTTCAGGCTTGTGGTACAACGCCTTCATCTGCTTCGCTTGAGCAATTGACTCATCATGATCCAATTGCTTAATCAGATAGCTCATTAACTTACCGTTACGGCCCTCGAACGCGCGCAGCATTCTATCCAGAATCAGCTCATCAGTTCTTAGCCCAGCTTGATCCCAGCTTTTAAATAAAGGGTCACAAGCGTCATCAACACCACTACCACTCAACCAAAGTTGTTTAGCTCCTTTAAAGGCAAGCTCTTGGTTACCTTGCTCGTAATGCGCTCGATAATAAATACATTGGTATTTTTCACCGACAGGCTCTTTGGTTTGAAACTCAAGGATCGTCTTCCACTGTTTTTGAGAAGCCAATGAGTCCAAATAAGGTGCGCGCATTCGATTGGAGAAAGGCAATGCCTTGTTCTCTTCAATGAAAGCATCGACCTCAGCAGGTGTGCGATCACCTAAGCCAATCAGAAAGGCCCGATAATCGGTGTAAGGTGTTAAAGGGTATGTTTGAATTTTGTTACGCAGCGCGGAGTAAGCTTTTAGATCACGGCTGTCTAAAACCTCTTGCGCTTTGTCATAAACGTCACGCTGCATTTCAAGCTCGGATGCATTGCTAGCCATAGCGACCGGAGCCAGTGAAACCGAAGACAAAATTGCCGATGCAGCCACAGCAATTTTCGTATTACCAATGCGGAAAAACATTCGCTCTTTCCTTAGTGCGTGTATGAATACGTGAAGTCTATTTACGCCCGACATCACATCAAATGTAAAGGATTTGAGTGTAAATATTATTAATATTTAACACTTCGCCTCAGAAGCCCATTAAATATAGTTTTAATGACCAATGTGACAATAATAGGTAAGGATTAGTTCAAGAGTGGCTTTTCTGCCCTAGGAGTAACATCTTTGAGGATATTGGTATAAAATAGCAGACAATTTTGAACAATAATTAGGATCGATCGGCAATGGCTGAATACGTATATACCATGTCTCGGGTGAGCAAAACTGTTCCACCTAAGCGTCAAATTCTTAAAGACATTTCTCTTAGCTTTTTTCCTGGCGCTAAAATCGGTGTTTTGGGTCTAAATGGTTCAGGTAAATCTACCCTACTACGTATCATGGCTGGTATTGATACTGATATTGATGGTGAAGCACGTGCACAACAAGGCCTTAAAGTAGGTTATCTACCACAAGAGCCTGTGCTAGACGAATCAAAAACTGTTCGTGAAATCGTAGAAGAAGCGGTTTCTGACGTTGCTGACGCACTTAAGCGTATTGATGCGGTTTACGCAGCTTACGCAGAACCAGATGCAGACTTCGATGCACTGGCAAAAGAGCAAGGCGAACTAGAAGCTCTGATTCAAGCAAAAGACGGTCACAACTTAGAGACTGCTCTAGAGCGTGCTGCTGATGCACTTCGTCTTCCTGAGTGGGATGCGAAAATTGAATTCCTATCAGGTGGTGAGCGTCGTCGTGTTGCTATCTGTCGTCTACTTCTTGAAAAGCCAGACATGCTGCTTCTTGATGAACCAACCAACCACTTGGATGCAGAATCAGTAGCATGGCTTGAGCACTTCCTTGTTGATTACAGTGGTACTGTTGTGGCGATTACCCACGACCGTTACTTCCTAGACAACGCAGCTGGCTGGATTCTAGAACTTGACCGTGGTGAAGGTATCCCATGGGAAGGTAACTACACGTCTTGGCTAGAGCAAAAAGACGAGCGTCTTAAGCAAGAAAAAGCGGGCGAAAGCGCACGTCAAAAGACAATCGAGAAAGAACTTGAATGGGTTCGTCAAAACCCTAAAGGCCGTCAAGCTAAGTCTAAAGCTCGTATGGCTCGTTTTGAAGAATTGACAACTGGCCAATACCAGAAGCGTAACGAAACTAACGAACTGTTTATCCCGCCAGGTGAGCGTCTAGGTGACAAAGTTCTTGAAGTGAACAACCTAACTAAATCGTTTGGTGATCGCGTTCTTATCGACGACTTATCGTTCAGCATGCCTAAGGGTGCAATCGTCGGTATCGTTGGTGCCAACGGTGCAGGTAAATCAACACTATTCAAGATGCTAAGCGGTGCAGAACAGCCAGATTCAGGTACAGTTGAACTAGGCGAAACCGTTAAGCTTGCTTCTGTTGATCAGTTCCGTGACAGCATGGACGACACTAAGACAGTATTCCAAGAGATCTCTGAAGGCGCTGATATCATTAAGATCAACAACTTCGAAATCCCTGCGCGTGCTTACTGTTCTCGTTTCAACTTTAAAGGCAACGACCAACAGAAGATCATCGGTGAGCTTTCTGGTGGTGAACGTAACCGTGTTCACTTAGCGAAACTGCTAAAAGCGGGCGGTAACGTACTGCTACTCGATGAGCCTACCAACGACCTTGACGTTGAAACGCTACGTGCTCTTGAAGAAGCACTGCTTGAATTCCCGGGCTGTGCAATGGTTATCTCGCATGACCGTTGGTTCCTTGACCGTATTGCGACCCATATCTTAGACTACCGTGATGAAGGTCAAGTTAACTTCTACGAAGGTAACTATACTGAGTACACTGAGTGGCTTAAGCAGACTCTAGGCGCACAAGCGGCAGAGCCGCACCGTATCAAGTACAAGCGTATAGCTAAGTAAATAAGCTTGTATTTTGAACAAAGGCCGCGATAATAGCGGCCTTTGATATATCTGGCTTACGTGTAATGCATCGATATAGAGAGATTACTTATGGTTGAAAGACGTCAATTTTCACGAGTTATTTATCAAGTCCCGACTGAGATCTCACAAGGACAAGTAAAGGTATCAGGCTCAGTGCAAGACTTATCACTCCATGGTTTACTCATTCAATGCAATGAATCAAAACAACTTAGCCATGATGTCCCTGTTCAAGTGAGCTTTAAACTCGAAAACAGTGATATCAATATTCAGTTAGAAGCAACGATAGTCTCTACCATCAATACCTCAATGCGTTTACGCATAGAGCATTTAGATATTGATAGTATCAGCCACCTTAAGCGCCTTGTTGAGCTTAATGTTGGTGACGATGACCTGCTTTATAGAGAGATTGAACACCTTACCGACTTAGGTAAGGAATAATATCTCCATTACCCTTTTTCTATTAGAAGCATTTAGTTAATACAGAACCATGTCTAAAAAAGTGTCCATTACTATTCCCTCTAGTCAGGGGGAACAGACGTTTTACTTCGGCCGTAAAGCCGTGCTCATTTGCACTACTGCCATTTTTTCAGTACCGCTATTGATTGGCGGAGCGGCGTACATGCACTTCGAGAGTAAACAAGAACTCGCACTGCAAGCGGGTGATGCCCAACAGTTGATTGAAACACTGATTGTTGAAAAAGAACAAACAGAATTTCTTTATGCTGAGCAAGTAGAAACCAACCATTCGCTATCGCAAACACTGACCGAGAAAGAAGGCACGATTCAGCTACTTGGTAAGCGTGTATTCGATGTGGAATCAGTACTGGGTCTTGCTGATGAAGATCTGCTTACCGATGATATTTCTTTAGAAGATCGCATTGATGCGGCTGCAGTCGATTCAGCAGTAAGAGCCACAATGTTCCGCTTGATTCCAAACGACAGTCCGATGGCTTATCAACGTATATCTTCTTCTTATGGTAGCCGCACTAACCCTATTTCAGGGAAACGCCATGTACATACTGGTATCGATCTAACGTGTAAGCGTGGTGAAGATATTGTCGCGCCCGCAGATGGAGTCATTGAAACGGTACGCCCAAGTAAAAAAGGCTTCGGCAACTTTATTACTATGCGTCACTCGTTTGGTTTCATGAGTTCTTATGCGCACCTACAGAAGTTCAAGGTACGTAGCGGTCAGTTTGTCAGTAAAGGTGATGTGATTGCGAGCTGTGGTAACTCAGGTAACTCAACTGGGCCACATCTGCATTATGAAGTACGCTTCCTTGGTCGCTCATTGAACCCTCAATACTTGATGGATTGGACACCAGAAAACTTCAATTACGTGTTTGAGAAAGAGAAAAAGGTGAAATGGGGCCCACTCGTTCAGCTGATTGATAACGTGGTTCGCTTGCAGATCAACCTAACTAACGTGCCTTACATCAGTTCAACTATCGACACAGTATCCAGCGATGATAACCGAGTATCGAACGAGAATAACAAAGAGCCTATCGTGACTAACTAGGTTTGTTCGTTTGGCCCATAATGATCCAAATGCATTTCGCCTACTATAGGCCAGATGCAATATCGGCATTCAACACAAACAAAAAGAGCGACCAGATGGTCGCTCTTTTTTATGATTTCAAATCAGTATTAACCACGATGAATCGAGTCATGTGCTTGTTTTAGAAGACTTTGGCTCTCTTGCAAGAATTGTTGTGAGTAGTCACCAAACCAATCACTCACTTGGTTGAAGCTCTCAACAAACTTAGCCTTATCTTTGCCATCTAGGATTTCTAACGCTTCTCCGAAACAGCTATGGAAGCGTCGAATCATCTCTATATTCTCATCCGAAGACAGAATGATATCACCGTACAAGTTCGGGTCTTGAGCAAACAGACGACCAACCATCGCAATCTCAAGTCGGTAGATTGGTGAGCTTAGCTTCAGAAGCTGATCAATATTCGGGTTCTCTTTACTCAGGTGTAAGCCGTAAGCAAAAGAGGTGAAGTGACGAAGTGCTTGAATCAAGGTCATGCCGTGATCGTGTTCAGCTGCATCCATCTGGCAAAGGCTCGCGCCCCAAATACCAAATTGATTCAGTAGCCATTGGTAGCTCTCAGAACCACGACCATCACTGTAAACAATCACCTGCTTAGCAAGGCTTGGAACATCAGGACCAAACATTGGGTGCAATCCAACCACTGGGCCTTGGTGCATGTTCATCATTGCTTGCAGCGGTTTAGATTTAATTGACGTCAAATCACATAGAATACAATCACTTGGTAGATTACCTAGCTTCGCAATCACACCTTCAGTTAAGTGAATTGGAACAGTCACAACCACAAGCCCAGCATTATCCAAGATTTCATCGGCTGTATCCCAATCTTGGCTGCCAAGGACTTTCACTTCGTAGCCAGACAGTTTGAACATACGACCAAACAAGCCACCAAGTTGACCATTACCACCAACGATCACCACTGAACGTAACTCTGGGTTAAGACACTTAAAGCCAGAATCTTTCTCACTGGCATAAGACTCACGCATAGTACGACGCAAAATATCTTCGATTAACTGTGGTGGAACCCCTATTTTCTCGGCTTCTTGACGACGAGATGCCAGCATCGCAGCTTCACGTTCTGGTACATAAATAGGTAAACCATGTTCACTTTTTACTTCGCCTACTTTCTCTACTAGAGCAAGGCGTTGAGCCAGTAAATCCAACATTTGTTTATCGACAGCATCGATTTGGTCGCGTAATTCGTTCAGTTCAACGGCCATTTTATTCCTTACTAATCTATAAGCCCGTGCCAATCTATCATCCCACAATCACGTAGGTTCGCTAGCAACAGATCTTAAAATGCCCCATTAGATGAGGCACTTAAATTTAAACTCTGACTAACCTTTCAAGCGGTTCTCTAAGAACGGGACTAATTCCGTATGTGCATGTTTTAATAGTGCCTCAGTTGAATCCCAATTGATACACGCGTCGGTAATAGAAACGCCGTATTTCATCTCATTGAGAGGTATATCCGAAGATTGGTTTCCTTCGTTAATATGGCTTTCAATCATCAGGCCGATAATCGACTTGTTGCCTTCACGAATTTGGTGAATCACATCTTCTGCAACTAAAGGTTGGCGACGGAAATCTTTACGAGAGTTCGCGTGGCTACAGTCGACCATTAGCGCTGCCTCTAAACCAGATTTACCCAGCTCTTGCTCACATTCGTGTACCGATACTGAATCGTAGTTCGTCTGCTTACCGCCACGTAAAATCACGTGACCATTTGGGTTACCTTGCGTTGTTAGTAGTGCAACCTGACCTTCGCGGCTGATACCCATGAAACGGTGGCTAGAAGAAGCCGCCTGCATTGCGTTGATTGCAGTGCCTAGGTTGCCATCGGTGCCGTTTTTAAAACCGATTGGCATTGAAAGACCACTTGCCATCTCACGGTGAGTTTGAGATTCAGTCGTACGAGCGCCAATAGCCGCCCAGCTGAAGGTATCTGCTAGGTATTGCGGGCTAATTGGGTCTAATGCTTCAGTCGCTAGTGGGATTTCCATCTCAGCGAGTTCAACAAGTAGCTCACGACCAACATGCAGACCATGCTCAATATCGAAAGTGCCATCTAGATGAGGGTCATTAATCAAACCTTTCCAGCCAACAGTAGTACGAGGCTTTTCAAAGTAAACACGCATAACAATATACAGTTGATCGCTAAGTTGCTCAGATAAGGCTTTTAGGCGTTTCGCGTACTCTTTCGCAGCTTCAATGTCATGGATAGAACATGGACCACATACAACAAGCATACGATGATCTTTCTTATGAATGATGTTTGCGATAGTTTGACGAGACTCTTGAATGAAACGACGAGCATTATCACTCAAAGGCAGTTTTGCTTTTAACTCCTCAGGAGTAATCAGTACCTGTTCGTCGATGATATTGACATTGCTTAATTCACTTTTCTGCATAACTCAACCTGTATATTTATTTTTACACCCAACATTTCCATTTGGGCTAACAATCTTTAAAAACACAATAACAGCTAAAAAAACGATTGCAAGTGTAAACAATAAAAAACATTAACTGTAAATTTCATCTTACACATTGAATTTAGCTCACTCTAAGAGATAAATAGGTTTAAACCATGGATCACACATACAAAAAAGGCGATATTTATCATATCGCCCTATCTAAAATTATTATGTGTTTATTTATCACTCACTGCCTAGCATTCGCTTAATCGTCTCTGAGGTCTCTTTCCACCTAGCATCCGAGTGAAGTGTCGACAAATCAAAGCTGTGTTTTTTAAGCAATGAGTTGGCTAAAGGCACCTCTTGAATCGCTAAGTTATCCAGAGCTTCAATTTGTGCATCTCGTTTATTACACATCAACACCATGTCACAACCTGCATTCAAGGCCGCTTTCGCTCTGTCGGCTGGTCCACCCATAATGGCAGCGCCTTCCATCGTTAAATCGTCAGAGAATACCAAGCCTTTAAACCCAAGCTGCTGCTTCAATACTTTCTGTAGCCAATACTGTGAACCACTCGCAGGTTGATCATCATAGTGAGAGAAAACCACGTGAGCTGGCATCATGGCATCCAATATTCCAGCTTCAATTTGCGCCTTGAAGATTGCCATATCTGTTTCGAAGATGTCGTCTCTAGGGTCATATGGCGTCTCTAAGTGTGAGTCAGCAATCACGCCACCATGTCCAGGGAAGTGCTTGCCTGTCGTCGCCATGCCAACCGACTTCATGCCTTTGATGAAAGCGCTGCTATGACGAACAATGGTATCAATATCTTCACCAAACGCTCGGCTACCAATTGCTTTACAGTCGTGGCCTTTGTCTAATACTGGCGCAAAGCTCAGATCGATATCGTGGGCAATCAATTCTGCCGCCATCAGCCAGCCAGCCTGTTCTGCTAAATGTTCACCGTTATTCTTAGTCGCAAATTCCTGAGCAGCAGGAATAATTGAAAAGCCGTCACGAAAACGCTGAACTCGACCACCTTCTTGGTCAACACCAATCAAAATAGGACGTTTCGCTACCTTGCGAATTTCTTTGTTTAACGCCGATAACTGTTTGCTATCGTGGTAGTTTCGAGCAAATAAGATGAGACCACCAACAGTTGGGTGCTCTAAAATTTCTTTGTCTTCCGCAGTCAGTTCGTAGCCTGCAACATCAACCCACAACGGTCCCATATTTATCCCTTATTAAACCTAATTTCATAAACTTCCCGAGGTTATTCTCTTTAAATTTGCTTTACAATGTTTTTAAACCAATCTGTGGAAGACTTTAAGAATGCAGTGCAAGAGCTTAGAAATGGATCATAAAGAACTGTATATCGGTGTGATGTCAGGGACGAGTATGGACGGTGTTGATACTGCCTTAGTGTCGATTGAAGATACGCGCATCACATTGCTTGCTCATGATGAGTTCCCAATGCCTGACGACCTCAAAGTGCGTCTGCTTGAAGTTTGTATTGGTCAGAAAACCGATTTAATTGCCATTGGAGAACTCGACCACCAGCTTGGCCATCTGTTTGGCGATGCGGTTTTGCAACTTCTCGAAAAGTCAGGTACACCTGCATCTTCTGTGACTGCGATTGGTAATCATGGTCAAACGGTATTCCACCAGCCAAGCGGCGAATCTCCATTTACCATGCAGTTGGGTGATGCCAACATCATTGCCGCTAAAACACAGATTCAAACGGTTGCCGATTTCAGGCGTAAAGACATGGCATTAGGCGGACAAGGTGCGCCATTAGTCCCTGCCTTCCACCATACTATTTTCCAGCCACAAGACAGCTCAGTTGTGGTGTTGAATATTGGTGGTATCTCGAATATTTCAGTGCTGCGCCCTAATCAGCCAACACTTGGTTATGATACTGGCCCGGGCAATATGTTGATGGACGCTTGGGTTGATAAACACACGGGCGATAAGTTTGACCGTGATGCCCAATTTGCGCTTAAAGGTCAGCTCAATCAAGCCTTTCTCGAACAGTTGTTAAATGAATCTTATCTATCTCAAATACCACCGAAAAGTACTGGTAGAGAACTGTTTAATCTACCGTGGCTAGAGCAACAATTAACAGAATTTAAAGATCTTGCAGCAGAAGATGTTCAGCGCACACTTTGCGAATACACCGCATTGACGATAGCCAATGAAGTGGAGACTTATCGCTTGGGTGACCAGCCTGCACTGTATGTGTGTGGCGGTGGTACACGAAATCCATTGTTGATGAAGAGGCTGTCTGAACTGCTTCCAAGTTGGGAGGTTGACTCAACCACCAGTAAAGGCGTGGATGCCGATTACATGGAAGCAATGGCCTTTGCGTGGCTTGCTCAGCGTCATGTTCATAAACTGCCAAGCAATTTACCAGAAGTGACTGGCGCAAGCAGAGCGGCCTCTCTAGGCGTTCTCTATCGAGCTGACTAAACAACTTTAGAACCATCATTTTAGAATCACCATTTAAGGATCATTATGAGTAACGACGCTCTCATATCAGCGCTCTCGCACCTCGTTTCGGAGGGGAGAAACCCTGACACTATGGATATTGATCTGCTCACCTCTCTCGAAGTGGTTGAAAAGATTAACCAACAAGACAAACAAGTCCCACTGGCGATTGAAGCGGAACTGCCACAGATCGCGAAAGCGGTCGATAAAATTGCTCATGCCTTTCAAAACGGTGGTCGACTGATTTATATGGGCGCAGGCACCAGTGGTCGATTAGGTGTGTTAGACGCCTCAGAATGCCCACCGACTTTCGGTGTTTCGGACAAAATGGTTATCGGCTTAATTGCAGGCGGACCAGAGGCGATTTTAAAAGCCAAAGAAGGTGCAGAAGACTCGCTAACTCTCGGCATTGAAGATCTGAAAGCGATTCAGTTTTCAGAAAATGATGTCGTGGTAGGTATTGCTGCGAGCGGTCGCACACCTTACGTGATTGGTGCACTCAACTATGCCAATCAGCTTGGCGCAGTAACGGTTGCATTATCTTGTAACCCTGACTCTCCAATTGCTGAAATCGCTCAAATCGCAATTAGCCCGGTGGTTGGCCCAGAAGCATTGACTGGTTCAACACGACTCAAATCAGGTACAGCACAAAAGCTGGTGCTTAATATGCTGACCACTGCCAGCATGATTCGCATTGGTAAGAGCTACCAAAACCTTATGGTCGACGTAAAAGCGACCAATGAAAAGTTGGTTGCCCGCGCCGCTCGTATCGTTATCCAAGCAACGGAGTGCGATAAAGCACTGGCGGTGTCGACACTTAAAGCGACTGATTACGATGTGAAGTTATCTATTTTGATGATTCTAACAGGGCTAGATTTAGAGTTAGCCAAGGCTCAGCTTGATAAGCAAAATGGCTTCTTGAGAAAAGCCGTCGAGAATAATCAGTAATCTTAATTTGGCTTGTAGCTTCTCATTTAGACAGCTACTTCAACGACATACAAAAAGACCAGCACACACGCGGTACTGGTCTTTTTTTAGTTTTAATTTTTTATGGCTAGCTTGGGCTTAATAGTCGTTTGAGAACTCGTCCCAGCCGCGTTGCCATTCCATACGGAAACGTTGAGCGTCTTCCGTACCAGAACACACACCTTCATACACCTGACCAGATAAACCAATCTGATAAGCATGGTTCGGATTACAATATTCAGTCACACCTAGGTGATAACCTTCTGTGTAACTCGCTTGATCGACTGCGCCAAGCTCAGTCATCTCTGAATACGAACGCTGAGTGTGGCCTTTGATACCATCACGATAGCCAATCTCTTGCCAATTGCCTTCAGCTGCTAAATCTTGAACATTGGCGCTGCATCCTGCAAGGCTAAATGCCACGGCGAATAGTACGATTATTTTTTTCATTTCAATCCTTTATATTGTTACTTCACCACTTTCTGACGAAGCGCTGCCTTTGTGGTGATTCTCCGCTGAACGCCTATCGATGTCCACTTATTGTCTAATGTTCGCCACTTTAGGTTCATTCCGACCACTCAGAATCAATAGTCGCCGTTAAGCCAACTCAAACAACCTCTCTATAGAGCTAATAGGCCTCTCGATAGAAATATCGGCCACTCAGCACAGTGAACAAACCACTAAATCAGTCATAACACCGCTAAATTGGCTATTCGACCACTCACTCTCGTAGCGGAAGTTTCTTCTCATCGACTCCTTTAATATACACCCTGACTTAATTAATACATTCAGGGATAACAAATTATGATGTGGTTTCTTACCTGTGTCGCAGCACTCATTGGTGGCTACTTTATTTACGGTACCTTTATCGAGAAGATTTTCGGTATCAATGAAAAACGCCAAACACCTGCTCACACTAAGCAAGATGGCGTGGACTACGTTCCAATGTCGACACCAAAGGTTTACCTAGTTCAGCTGCTTAACATCGCAGGTGTAGGTCCAATCTTCGGCCCTATCATGGGTGCCCTTTATGGTCCAGCAGCAATGCTTTGGATCGTTCTAGGTTGTATCTTCGCAGGTGCAGTACACGACTACTTCTCAGGTATGTTATCTATCCGTAATGGCGGAGCTTCGGTTCCAACCATCACTGGACGTTACCTAGGCAATGGCGCAAAACACTTTATGAACATCTTTGCCATTGTTCTACTGCTTCTTGTTGGTGTGGTATTCGTATCTGCTCCAGCAGGTATGATCACTAACCTAGTGAACGACCAAACTGATTTCGCGATGTCTGCAACTACGATGGTTGTTATCATCTTTGCTTACTACATCATCGCAACGATTGTCCCTGTCGATAAAATCATTGGTCGCTTCTACCCACTGTTCGGTGCACTGCTTATCTTTATGTCTGTTGGCCTAATCACTGCGATTGGTCTATCTGACGAACACCAAATCATGGGGGGCTTTGAGATCAGCGACATGTTCACCAACATGAACCCGAATGACCTACCACTTTGGCCTGCTCTCTTCATCACTATCGCATGTGGTGCTATCTCTGGCTTCCACGCCACTCAGTCTCCTCTGATGGCGCGTTGTATGGAAAACGAGAAGAACGGTCGCTTCGTATTCTACGGCGCAATGATTGGTGAAGGCATCATCGCTCTAATCTGGTGTGCACTTGCTCTGTCTTTCTTCGGTTCGGTTGAGTCTCTGTCTGACGCAATTGCAAACGGCGGCCCAGGTAACGTAGTATACAGCGCTTCATTTGGTCTACTGGGTGTATTTGGCGGTATCCTTGCTTTCCTTGGCGTGGTTATCCTACCAATCACTTCTGGTGACACAGCGTTCCGTTCAAGCCGTCTTATCCTTGCTGAATACTTCAACATGGAACAGAAAACACTGCGTAACCGTCTACTAATGGCGTTACCACTGTTCGTTATCGGTGGCATCCTGACTCAAGTTGATTTCGGTATCATCTGGCGCTACTTCGGTTTTGCTAACCAATCAACAGCCGTAATGATGCTGTGGACAGCTTCAGCTTACCTACTTCGCCACAACAAACTGCACTGGGTAACAACAGTTCCAGCTATCTTCATGACGTCTGTGTGTATCACATTCATCCTGAACAACAGCCAACTGGGCTTCGGTCTACCAATGCAGCTTTCAACCATCATCGGCGTGGTGAGTGCATTCGGAATTGCGGCTTACGTTATTAAAATTTCAAAAGGCAAAGGCGATATCGACCTAGCTGATGAAGAAGAGAAAGAAGCAAAAGGCGTTACCAAAACAGCCTAGTTCTTTAAGGCTCTTGGGAACAAGAGACCAATCTTCAGAGAAAGAGACAAAAGAACAGCCAAACACAACTTCGCTTGCTCCCGTAATCACTCAGTGATTCGTGGAATCTAAGACTAAAGCCCGTCCACTGTGATGGGCTTTAGTGTTTTCAGGCGTTAGTGCTTTCGACTCTGGGAAGCGAATATAACCTACGAAAACACAAGCAAAGCTACCGTTACCAAGCAATGAGCTTTACACTTAACAAGCGTCTCAATAGGTGAAAATATGGAACTCATTCTCTCTCTGCTGCAACAAACCTGCGTCTACTTAGTGATTGCTTACATGCTGAGTAAAACACCACTGATTCTCCCTTTGTTGAGCATCTCATCTCGCTTAAGCCATAAGATCAGCTGCTACGTTCTGTTTTCCCTGTTCTGCATTATGGGTACCTATTTCGGACTGCAGATCAATGATGCCATCGCCAACACGCGTGCGATGGGTGCGGTAATGGGAGGTCTGTTTGGCGGCCCTGTCGTTGGCTTTGCCGTCGGCTTTACTGGTGGAATTCACCGTTACTCATTAGGCGGCTTCACAGACTTGGCTTGTGCGATTTCAACCACAGCAGAAGGCTTGATTGGCGGCCTGTTACACGTTTATCTCGTGAGAAAGAACAAAGCCAGCCAACTGTTTAATCCGTTAGTGGTTTTCTCGGTAACCCTGTTTGCAGAGATCATTCAGATGCTGATTCTGCTGGCGGTCGCAAAACCCTTCGAACAATCCTATGCTCTGGTCTCCGATATTGCGGCGCCAATGATCATCGCTAACTCGGTCGGTGCAGCACTGTTCATGAGCATCATCCAAGACAGAAAAACCATCTTCGAAAAGTACTCGGCTACCTTCTCACGCCGCGCACTGACCATTGCCGAACGTTCGGTGGGTATTTTGCATGGTGGGTTCAATTCCGATAACGCACAAAAAATCGTACGTATCGTTTATGAAGAGACCAACGTAGGGGCGGTAGCGATTACCGACCGAGAGAAAATCCTCGCGTTCGTTGGTATTGGTGATGAACACCATATTCCGAACACCCCGATTTCATCGCAAAGCACGCTCACTTCGATGGAACAGAACGACATCATCTACCTTGATGGCAAAGAGAACCCATACCAATGCTCCTTGTCGCAGGATTGTAAATTGGGTTCTGCGTTGATTATTCCATTGCGCGCGGGTAACGAAGTGGTCGGCACCATCAAACTGTATGAGCCAAAGCTGAAACTATTCTCAACTATCAATATGTCGATGGGTGAAGGTATCGCTCAACTATTATCGAGCCAGATCCTATTTAGCAACTACCAGCAGCAGCAAACGCTACTGACACAAGCAGAAATCAAACTGCTGCACGCTCAAGTGAACCCGCACTTCTTGTTCAATGCGCTTAATACTATCAGCGCAGTAACACGTCGTGACCCAGATAAAGCTCGAGAGTTGATTCAACACCTGTCTCACTTCTTTAGAAGCAACCTAAAGCAGAACATCAACACCGTGAAGCTCAAAGACGAACTGGCACACGTCAACGCTTACCTGACCATAGAGAAAGCACGCTTTACCGATCGACTAGAAGTGGAATGGGATATCGACCCGCAGTTATATGAATCTCAATTGCCGAGCTTTACCCTGCAACCGCTGGTAGAAAACGCCATCAAACATGGGATATCTAATATGTTGGAAGGCGGTAAAGTAAAGATCTCTAGCGAGGCTTTCGAGGGTGGGTTCAAGTTAACCGTTGAAGACAATGCAGGTAATTATCAGAAGCCATCTCAAGATCATGTAGGATTAGGGATGGAAATTGTTGATAAACGACTCACTAATTTCTTTGGACAAGATTCAGCACTAAAAATAGAATCTCAACCACAGCAATTTACTCGAATGAGTTTTATCATACCTATACTCAAATAATGGTATTTTCGGAGACGGATCGCTCCGAGTTGAAACATTTAGAAGCAGACATTTAAAAGATAAGCGTGAACCAAGCAGGGATAGAACCAAGATGAAGATTGTAGGATGTTAAAGGCACTAGTTATCGATGATGAGCTTTTTGCTCGCGAAGAGCTGATTGAGCTGCTGACCGAAACCGGAGAAGTGGAAGTCATTGGCCAAGCGAGTAATGCAATTGAAGGGCTAAAGCAAATCAACCTTCTCAAGCCTGACGTGGTGTATTTGGACATTCAAATGCCTCAGGTTACTGGGATTGAATTGCTGAGCATGCTTGACCCGGAAACCATGCCTTATGTGGTGTTTGTGACCGCCTACGATCAATATGCGATTCAAGCCTTTGAAGACAATGCCTTTGACTACCTACTCAAACCCGTCGAACCTTGTCGATTAAACAAGAGTGTTTGCCGTCTGAATAAGGTCATCAAGCAGAATCAGAAAGCGCCAGCACAAGACATCTCTGCGATTGCTCCCTGCCACTTAGAGCAGATTCCGTGTATTGGTCATAACCGCATTGTGATCATGGCAAGCCAAACGGTTGAATGCGCCTATTCTGATATCAGTGGCGTGCATGTTCGTAGCTCATCACAAACAGCAACCTCGCAACTAACGCTTAAGATCTTGGAAGAAAAGACCGATTTGATCCGCTGTCATCGACAGTATTTGATCAACATAAAATCGATCCAAGAGATCAAACTGCTAGAAAATGGATTAGCAGAGATCATTACCCTGACTGGCTTTGAAGTCCCGGTGAGTCGTCGTTATTTAAAGACTTTAAAAGAGCAACTCGGTCTCCAGTAACGCGTTAGAATTAGACGCCTTGTTCCAAAGCACGATCAAAAAAGCCAACGTATCAACGTTGGCTTCCTGCTGTTTACAAATCAATAGTGTTTGCAAATCGATAGTGTTACGCATCGATCTTGTCACCAATCAATAGAGATTAGTCGACTTGCTTAATCTGTAGCTCTTTTGGTACTTCAAAGAACATGTTCTCTTCACGACCTTGAATCTCTTCAACGTCAGTCGCACCTAGCTCACGAATACGATCTAGAATTTGGTTTACCAGCTCTTCAGGAGCAGAAGCACCGGCTGTTACACCGATTTTCTTTTTCCCTTCAACCCACTCGGTTTGAATGTCTTCAGGACAGTCAGTTAGGTAGCCTGGTGTGCCTAGTTTCTCAGCTAGCTCTTTTAGACGAGTTGAATTCGATGAGTTCTTAGAACCAACCACTATCACCACATCAACGTCATTCGCCATCTCACGCACAGCGTCTTGACGGTTTTGAGTCGCGTAACAGATGTCGTCTTTACGTGGGCCTTGAATCTCAGGGAACACTCGACGTAGCTCTTCAATCACATCTGCAGTTTCATCTACTGATAGCGTAGTTTGGCTAACATAGTGCAGGTTACTTGGATCATTCACCACGAGGTTCTGTACGTCCTCTGGTCTTTCAACCAAGTACATACCACCAGTTTGGCTCGCGTACTGACCCATAGTGCCTTCCACTTCAGGGTGACCTGCGTGGCCAATCAGTACCACTTCCATATGTTTGCGGCTCGCACGAGCAACCTCCATATGAACTTTAGTCACCAAAGGACACGTCGCATCAAATACCGTTAACTCACGCTCTTTCGCTTCTTTACGAACCGCTTGAGAAACACCGTGAGCCGAAAAGATCACGATGTTGTCGTCTGGCACCTCACTCAGTTCTTCGACAAAAATAGCACCACGCTGCTTGAGCCCCTCAACAACAAAGCGGTTGTGTACCACTTCATGGCGAACATAGATCGGTGGCTGATACATTTCGAGTGCACGCTCTACGATGCTGATCGCACGATCGACACCGGCACAAAAGCCACGAGGGTTAGCTAACATTATTTTCATTTCATTGCTCATCATTTACCGCGGTACTAAGGTTGCTTCTATAGAGTTCGCCGTCAGCGAGGTTCGCATTCTACAGTGAAGCGTCTAGACAGTGAAGCTCTGGGTGAGATCACAGCTGTAAGGCTATCTTATTCTAGCGTGAAGACAGCTATTCTAACGTTAAGAGAGTTATTCTACCGTTAAGATATTGACGTCAAAGCTAACGTCTTGACCAGCGAGTGGGTGATTAAAATCAACCGTCACTGAATCACCTGCGATCTCAGTAATAATACCTGGAATTTCCATACCGTCAGGACCTGAAAATGCCATGATAGTGCCCACTTCAACTTCAGAGTCGCCAACAAACTTAGCACGATCCATATAGTGAATATGATCTGGGTTTGGCATACCAAACGCGTCTTCCGCCTTCAGTTCGATAGACTTTTCAGTGCCGGCTTCAAGTCCAAGTAAGCACGCTTCAAAGTTCTCACTTAGGCTGCCATCACCCATGACGAACTTCGCTGGTTTGCCCATGTTCTCCGTACTATCGGCAACTGAACCATCCTTCATTTTAATCGTAAAATGTAGAGTTACTGCTGAATCATTTTTAATTGCTGCCACGTTACTTTCCTTAGACTTCTTTATTATTTGAGGATGCGCTGTGCTTTGCTTCCTTGTTGACTGAAGCATAAAAAAAAGCGCCGTCGGAATCAACCGACAGCGCTTAGGGCTATTCTATTCTGTGAGTCATAGACTGACTTTGAAGCAAGCTATTTGCTTTCGTCTTTCTTACGGAAACCATCTAAGATGATCATCGCAGCACCGATACAGATTCCCATATCCGCTAAGTTAAATGCAGGCCAGTGGTAAGTGCCCCAGTAGAAGTCTAAGTAATCGACAACAAAGCCATGTACGACTCGGTCAAACACATTACCTACTGCACCACCAATGATGATCGCATAAGCAATGTTATTCCACTTCTCTGTTGCTGGTAGTTTGCTCATCCAGTACGTCAGCATACCTGTTACCGCAAATGCGATACCCGTAAATAACCAACGCTGCCAACCACTTTGATCACTCAAGAAGCTAAACGCTGCACCGTAGTTATGCACGTACAAAAAGTTAAAGAATGGCAGCACCTCAATACGGTTTGCCCAACCATAACCCATATTGTCCATGACAAAGAGTTTAATGCCGATATCAGCCAAGAAGACCAATAGAGCCAGCCATAACCAACGTACACCAGATTGTTTTAACGAAACTTCACTCATTTCTATTCCTAGTATTTACGAAGTTGGTATTCATTGTTAGTCACCTTACGTGACCTTGATTACCAACTTGGTTAAACACATTTCCTATAACTAAAAATAACCCCAGTTGATACTGGGGCTATGATTTTTACAAAAAGTTCAGTCTTTCTCTGAGTCGTTATGCGAACTTACGCACTTCGCCTTCACCGTCGATGTTCGACACACAACGACCACAAACTTTCTCGTGACCTTCGATAGTGCCTACATCTGGAGTGTGGTGCCAGCAACGGTCACACTTCTCAGCTTCAGTAGCCGCAACTTCAACGAATAGACCAGCAACGTCTGTCGCTTGCGCTGCATCAGACTTCTCGCTCAGTGGCTTAACAACAGCTGCAGAGGTGATAAGTACGAAACGTAGCTCATCTTCTAGCTTGTTGATTTTAGCCGCTAGTGCATCGTCAGCGTATAGAGTAACTTCAGCTTGCAGTGCACCACCGATCGTTTTCTCTTTACGAGCATCTTCAAGAAGCTTGTTCACTGCGCCACGAACAGACTGAATTTCAGTCCAGAATTCGTTGCTTAGCTCTTCGCCTTCTGCAAGACCAAATAGACCTTCGAACCACTCACCAGTGAATACGAACTTGTCACGTTGACCAGGCATCTCGTTCCAGATTTCATCTGCAGTGAACGACATGATAGGTGCCATCCAACGAACTAGAGCTTCTACGATGTAGTAAAGCGCAGTCTGACAGCTACGTTGAGCATGACTGCCCTGCTTCGCTGTGTACTGACGGTCTTTAATTACGTCTAGGTAGAAAGAACCCATTTCGATAGAACAGAACTGCATTAGACGCTGAGTTACACCGTGAGTGTTGTACTCGCCGTATGCTTTAACGATCTCTTCTTGTGCAGCTTGAGCACGGCCAACAGCCCAGCGATCAAGTGCAACCATCTCTTCAGCAGGAACTAGGTCAGTTTCAGGGTTGAAACCGTTCAAGTTCGCTAGGAAGAAACGAGCCGTGTTACGAATACGACGGTAAGCATCCGCTGAACGCTTCAGGATTTCATCAGAAACCGCAACTTCACCCGTGTAGTCTGTAGAAGCAACCCATAGACGCAGGATATCTGCACCTAGCTTGTTGGTTACGTCTTTAGGAGCAACAACGTTACCGATAGATTTAGACATCTTACGGCCGTTACCATCCACTACGAAACCGTGCGTTAGTACTTGCTTGTACGGTGCTTCGTCTTTCATCGCGATAGATGAAATTAGAGAAGACTGGAACCAACCACGGTGTTGGTCTGAACCTTCAAGGTAAAGATCAGCACTGTGAGTGCGCTCTTCGTTCGGGAAGTTGTACTCTTCACGAGAATCAACAACAGAGAAGTGCGTAACACCTGAGTCGAACCATACGTCTAACGTATCCATTACTTTTTCGTACTTATCAGCGTCTTCTGCGCCCATAAGTTCAGCAGCGTCTACATCCCACCAAGCTTGAATGCCTTTCTCTTCAACTAGCTTCGCAACTTTTTCAATAAGCGCTGGGCTTTCTGGGTGAAGTTCTGCTGTTTCTTTATGAACAAACAAAGCAATTGGCACACCCCAAGTACGTTGACGAGAGATACACCACTCAGGACGACCTTCAACCATGCCTTCGATACGGCTTTGACCCCATTCAGGCAACCACTCAACACTCTTGATTGACTCTAGTGCTTTAGCACGTAGGCCAGCTTGATCCATAGAGATGAACCATTGTGGTGTTGCGCGGAAGATGATTGGAGTTTTGTGTCTCCAACAGTGTGGGTAGCTGTGCTCGTAAGCGTGGTGATGCAGAAGTGCACCTTTCTCTTTTAGAACTTCTAAAACAGAGTCGTTCGCTTTGAATACGTGCTGACCAGCAAATAGCTCTGTATCTGGCAGGTAAACGCCGTTAGAACCAACTGGGTTAGCGATTTCTAGGTTGTACTTTTTACCAACCACGAAATCTTCTTGACCGTGACCAGGCGCAGTGTGAACCACACCAGTACCTGAATCTGTTGTTACGTGATCGCCAAGAACTGCAGGAACAGTAAAGTCGTAGAACGGGTGGTTGAACTGAGAAAGCTCAAGATCAGCACCTGTAGCAAAACCAAGGTTGTGGAAGTGCTCGATACCTGCACGATCCATTACGTCTTTTGCTAGTTCAGAAGCAACAACGATACGTTGAGCAGGCTGGTCGCCATTCGCTTCAACTTGGATAAGCACGTATTCAAGATCATCACGTAGACATACTGCGCGGTTAGCAGGCAGAGTCCATGGTGTTGTTGTCCAGATAACGATAGAAATTTCGCCTTGACCCGCATGACCTTCAGCTAGAGTAAATTTCTCTAGAAGCGCCGCTTCGTCAGCTGCTGTAAATTTCACATCGATAGATGGAGAAACTTTATCTTTGTATTCAACTTCAGCTTCAGCCAGAGCAGAACCACAATCAGTACACCAGTGAACGGGTTTGAAACCTTTAAGAAGGTGACCTTTGTCTGCGATTTTGCCAAGAGAACGAATGATGTTCGCTTCTGTGCCAAAATCCATAGTGCGATAAGGTTTGTCCCACTCGCCCATGATGCCAAGACGTTTGAAGCTCTCTTTCTGACCTTCAACTTGACCCGCAGCGTACTTTCGACACTCTTCGCGGAATTCAGCCGCCGAAATCTTCTGACCAGGCTTACCTTTCTTCTTCTCAACCATTAGCTCGATTGGAAGACCGTGACAGTCCCAACCAGGGATGTACGGTGCATCAAAACCAGAAAGGGTCTTAGATTTGATAATAATGTCTTTAAGAATCTTATTCAGCGCGTGGCCAATGTGAATATCGCCGTTCGCGTATGGAGGGCCATCATGCAGTACGAAAGATTTTTTACCTTTCTTTGCCTTACGGATTTCGCCGTAAAGATCTTCTTTGTACCAACGCTTCAGCATTTCTGGCTCACGATTTGCCAGATTGCCGCGCATTGGGAACCCTGTTTCTGGTAAGTTCAGGGTATCTTTATAATCACTCATCGATTCTTAATTCCGTTATATTGGGCGAAGTTAGACATTATGTTAATCGGTGGAATCATCCGATTAATTCTTTAGCTGAAGCAGCCACACCCTTGCGGCTTCAGCATCCAATTCTATTTGATTCTTTAGTGCGTCGAACGATTCAAATTTTATCTCGTCGCGCAGTTTGTGCAAAAGTCGTACTTCTAACTGTTTACCATATAAATTGGCTTTAAAGTCAAAAAAATGCACTTCCAATTGCTGCCTTACCCCATTAACTGTTGGTCGTTGTCCAATATTAGCAACGCCACCGACAGGAACACCGTCGATATCCAAAGCTTCAACAACATACACTCCCGATACAGGAGAAACACAACGCTTTAATGGAATATTAGCGGTAGGGAAACCGATAGTTCTCCCTAGTTTTCGACCATGGGACACTCGACCACTAATACTGTAATCACGTCCTAACATGGTAGCACTTGCAGCCAAGTCATCGACCGCTAATGCATTTCGTATCTCAGTACTGCTTACTCGTAATTGGTTTAAGCAATAGCTTTGGGTGCTGACCACCTCAAAACCGTACTTCTCGCCCGCCTCTTTGAGCATAGCGAAATTACCGGTACGACCTTTACCAAAGCAAAAATCGTCACCAACCACCAAGAACTTCACACCAAGCTTATCAACCAAAAGATCCTTAATGAATGCTTCCGCGGATAAACTTGCAAAATACTGATTAAAATTAACACACAATAAGCGACTGATATCTAGCTTACTCAGTTGCACGTATTTGTCTCGTAAACGAGTTAAACGTGCTGGCGCTCTATCTCGGGCAAACAGCTCCATAGGCTGCGGTTCAAACGTCATAACAACAGAAGGTAGCCCTAATGCTGCAGCTTGTTTAGAAACCTGACTCAAAACCTCTTGATGTCCTAAATGAACACCATCGAAGTTACCTATGGTTAATACACAGCCATGATGCTGCGCTTTAATATTGTGTATACCTCGGATCAGTTCCATTATGATCAGCTAAAACCTGTTATTTGCATCATTTATTGTGTGAAACCGACGGATTATATACTAATCAGTATTAATCTGTCGCTGCTTTTAAATGTTTTACTCGGATACCTAAAATCAGTACCGAAACAATATAAACAAAGCCACCAAGTCCAATCAAGCCAGTTAATGTCAGCGCTCTCTGGCTAAAGCTCCATTCAAGCCAATGTTGCATATTATCCAGCTGCCATAAAATAGCCGCTACCATCACCACACCTGAGATAATTAATTTGGCACTGAACAACAAGGTTGTCTTAGTTAATTGATACACACCCGCAAGGTGCAATCCTCGATATAACAAGGCCATATTCACAAAGGCAGACAGTGCCGTCGCAATCGCCAAACCCACATAGCCATAAAAACAAGCAAAGATCGCGTTAAACACCATATTGGTCACCATAGCGATAATGCCGTACTTAACCGGTGTTTTGGTATCTTGGCGAGAGTAATAGCCCGGAGCTAAAACTTTAATCAGCATGAAATTAAGCAAGCCTGATGCGTAAGCTACCAATGACATCGATGCTTGCTGTACATCGTGTGGAGAGAACTCACCACGCATAAATAGCACCATCAACATGGGTTTAGCTAAAACGATAAGACCTAACATCGCAGGAATACCAAGCAGCAACACCATGCGCACGCCCCAATCCATGGTATGCGCGAACCCTTCCCCTTGAGCATCTACGTGTTTACGAGACAAAGCAGGAAGAATCACAGTCGCAATCGCGATACCGAATAAACCGAGAGGAAATTCAAGCAGTCGGTCTGAGTAGTACAACCAACTGATAGAGCCTGTTGCGAGGAAGCTGGCAATAAAGGTATCAAACAATAAGTTGATTTGGCTGACCGATACACCGAACAGAGCAGGGATCATTAATGTGCGGATCTTAACCACACCCGGGTCTCTCCATCCCCACTTCGGCTTAACCAACACACCCGCTTTGATCAAGAAAGGCATTTGGAAAAGGAATTGGACTAAGCCACCAAGAAACACACCAATAGCCAAACCAATTTCTGGTTGTTCTAAATTAGGTGAGATAAACCATGCAGCGCCTATGATCATCACGTTCAAGAACACAGGAGTAAAAGAAGAGACCGCAAATTTACCTAATGTATTAAGAATGGCACCAGATAAAGCGACGAAGGTGATAAACCATAAATAAGGAAAGGTAATCTTGAGCATAAAGCTCGCTAGCTCAAATTTGGGTGCTGATGGGCCATCATTTAGCCAGTCGATAAACCAACCCGCACCAAACATCGCGGTGATCACGCCAGAGCCCAATACCCCGATGACGGTGACAATAGAAACTAAAACCCCGAGCGTCCCCGACACCTTAGCAATTAAATCTCGTGTCTTATCTTTATCACCTGCGGCGTGATATTCCGTTAATACAGGAACAAACGCTTGAGAAAACGCACCTTCTGCAAAAAGTCGACGTAAGAAATTAGGAATTTTATTAGCGAAGAAAAATACGTCGGCACTCGCTCCTGCCCCCATCAAATTTGCTACTACTACATCACGTACTAGCCCCAATACACGGGAAACAAAAGTCATTGCGCTGACAATCAGGCCTGACTTTAATAGTCGTTTACTCACAGAAACCTCTGACACTGGTTGATTACTTTCAAGCGAGGATAAATACTATCCTGTCCTAAGAAGCATATTTATTAGCATTGGTCTAAAAATGCTGTTAGAATCCCCGCCATCTTAACCGCGATGACCTTTCCATACCAAAGTTTGTTTGGCTACGATTGGTTTTTGCACAAATCATTTGACAATTAAGCGCTAATGAGGGATAGTCCTCGCCCTTAAATTGTCACCGAACTAAGTTTTTGGGAGTTAGACCCTTGGCAAACAGTAAATCTGCTAAGAAGCGCGCTATCCAAGCTGAGAAACGTCGCCAGCACAATGCTAGCCGTCGTTCTATGATGCGCACTTACATGAAAAAGACTATCGCAGCTATCGCAGCTGGTGATAAAGAAGCTGCAACTGCTGCTCTTGTAGAAGTTACACCACTTCTTGACCGTATGGCGACTAAAGGCCTTATTCATAAGAATAAAGCTGCACGTCATAAGTCTCGTTTCGCTGCTGCAATCAAAGCTCTTTAATAGAAATTTGATTACAACGCAAAACGAAAAAAACCGGCCTAGGCCGGTTTTTTTATATCTAAATTTTGAGTAACGCTTTTATTTTACGTGCTAACAGCCGTTTTTCTGACCGATAAACAATTTAAGCAGATAGATAAAACAAACAATCAGAAAAATAAATAGAGAAGCAAATTGGTACGTAGATAGATAGGTAAACACTAACGTTCAATGTGAAATGCTAACACTTCCTTGTGTCATTCTATCGCTGATAAGAAATCCCCCTCCCACCAGCAATAAGCTACTTGCAGTAAATACCATGCAGTAGGTTAATCATCGCTTTTACTTCTTCACTACTCAATGTGTAATACACAGTTTGAGCTTCTTTGCGAGTTTCGACCAAACCATCTCTTCTCAACCAAGCAAGATGTTGAGATAAAGCAGACTGACTCAGTTCCAACTTGCCACACAACTCCCCAACCGACAGTTCAGTGCCATGTAATAGGCACAAAATCTGTAAGCGACGCTCGTTAGCCATGGCTTTGAGTAGAATCACAGCTTGTGCTGAGTTCTTCTCCATCTCTTTTAAGTTCATAGTTTGGCTCCCTACAACCTTTACGCCAACTACGGGCTATCAGTATTTCCGGCATATTGCGGAGTTATGATAATCGATATCAATTCATTAACAAACTATCTCACTCGAACAATTTGCTAAAATCTGCGTCACATACGTTTTTTACTGCTGGATGTTGGATCATCCTCTCAGCAAATATGACGTAGTACTCCTCTTTTAACTCTTCAATACCGCCTAATAGTTGCAGTGATGTGTCGTCTTCCACTTCAGACATATAAATCGTCGGTGCTAAAAATATTACGTCATGATGGTAACGAGCAAAAGCCTTCATCAATGCGGCATCATCAAACTCACCTAAAATATCTGGCTTAAGCCCTTGTCTATCAAACCATTGCAGCACTTTACGACCCATTGAGGTTCGGCTGCCAGGGATCAAAAGCTTTCTTTGCTCCAATACAGCAGGGAAATTAACCCCTTCAACCTGACCTGAACTAAAAAAGCTCATTCCACTCTCACCCAGCTTTTTACTGAACAGGCCCGGGCTTTGACTAGAGTCCACCGGACAGTCAGACAAAATCATATCGAGCTTATGTTGAGAGAGTTGCTCAAGTAGCATTTCATGGGTCGATTCAAAACAGCGCAAGTGAATGCTGTTATCTGGAGGGATGGTCGACATCAGTATCTTACTGACGAGTCTTTTAGAGAGCGCATCCGCGACGCCAACATCAAACAGAATATTGGAGTGCTGGCTGTAATTCACGATGTCCAGCATCTCGTAACTCAGGCCAAACATACGATCGGCATATTTAAAGACCAGTTGCCCAAGCTCTGTAGGCTCAACACTTCGGCCATTACGCTTGGTCAACTTGCCATCCATGCGTTCTTCTAAGGCTTTTATCTGCCCCGTTACCGTTTGTGGTGTTAGGAATAGGGCTTCTGCAGCTTTAGTAACAGAGCCTTGCTTGCAAACCATCCAGAAGTAATACAGATGGTTGTAGTTGAGATGCGACATAGATGTGCCGTAATAAAAGAATAGATACCCTTTTATATCAAATATGACACCGCCACTCAACAAACTCGGAAAAACCTAACCAAACATAGATTTACCACTTATTTTTTCGAAGTGTCTGATTTCATAATGTAATATTTCATCGATTATTTTCAATTTTTTTCTAACTTTTAAGATCTATATCACCTATAGAATTTCCATTAAAAAACAACTTAAAACAACAACTTAAAACAACCACATTAGCAATTGGAATATTTAAAGAGTAAATCATCACAAAAAAGTCGCACCTAAACCAAAATGTAATATTACTGAAATATTTCCCCTCTAACATCACGCTCAGATTAAACAAACAGACCAAACACAGACTTAAACGGTCCAATGGAGAAAACATTATGAACCAAGCTACTACTGCAGCAGCGCCTATCTCGAGCACTACTCGTTGGCTACGCTGGGCTAACTTGGCATTCATGCTTTACCTACTATTACTTTCAGTTTCAATGGTTGGTACAGGCTTCAAATGGGCAACAGGCGAGCAAGCAAAGGTTCTTTTCGAATTTGCTTCACACCCAGTTGCAGGCTTAATGATTGGTTTAGTAGCAACAGCGCTTATTCAATCATCAAGTACAGTTACTTCAATTATCGTTGGCCTTGTGGCAGGTGGTTTACCTGTTGAGCTAGCAATTCCTATGATCATGGGTGCTAACATTGGTACTACGGTAACCAATACGCTAGTTAGCCTTGGTCACGTTCGTTGTAAAGAAGAGTTCAAACGTGCATTCGCAAGTGCGACAATCCACGACTTCTTTAACCTATTAGCCGTTGCTATCTTCCTACCACTAGAGATGGCGTTTGGAATTCTAGAGAAAATTTCTCACTGGTTAGTATCACCGATGCTAGCAACAGGTGATATGAGCATGGGTGGTCTTAACTTCATCAAGCCAATCACTAAGCCTGTTGTAAGTGCGATTAAAGAACCACTATCAACGTTTGGCGACACTGTTGGCGGCATCATGCTTATCGCTCTAGGTATCGCAACTATCTTCGTAGCTATTACTGTAATGGGTAAGCTGATGAAGAGCCTAATGGTTGGTCGTGCTCGTGAGATTCTAAAGAACGCAATCGGTCGTGGTCCAATCCACGGTATCGCTTCTGGCTCTATCGTGACTATCCTTGTTCAGTCTTCTTCTACGACAACAAGCTTGATGGTTCCACTAGTAGGTTCAGGTGTTCTTAAAGTACGTGACGTTTACCCATTCACTCTGGGTGCAAACATCGGTACATGTATTACGGCTCTACTTGCAGCTACAGCAGTGTCTGGTGAGTTCGCAGTATTCGCACTACAAATTGCTCTAGTACACTTGGTGTTCAACATCATGTCAACGGTATTCATCTTCGGTATCCCGTTCCTACGTGAACTTCCAGTTAAAGCGGCAGACATGATTTCAGACATGGCTGTGAAGAACAAAGCTGTAGTGGCTGGTTACCTTGTTGCGGTATTCCTTGTACTGCCTGGTAGCGTGTTAGCTCTTACCGCTTAATAGCAAAATAAACATCGCTTATAGCAAAGCCCGCTACCTCCTAGGTTGCGGGCTTTTTCTTTTTAAGAGCAGATACGGGATTCGTGTAAGCGAGTATCGAAGAGAAAGAGCCAATGCGCGTTGAGAGTATACGAGTAACATAAAGCATCACACAGCATATGATTTCTCTGCTCTTCGAATCTCGATTACTCGTCACTGTAACTTAGATACAAAAAAGGCTGCACAGAGGCAGCCTTTCAATCAAACAAAGCGAGTGAGATTAAACCGAGAATGGGTACTTAATCGCTTCGTGGCATTCGTAACCTTCAACCCAGAAGTCATCCATCGTTACCCATGTTTCCAAATCTTCTAGAGACTTAATCTGAGGATTGATATGGAATGTTGGGCCAGCTAACGGCTCACGCTTTAACTGGATATCACGCATAGGTGCAAGTTGATCTTCGTAAATATGAGCATTTACTAGCTTATGGTAAGCCACGCCAGCTTTCTTACCCGTGATTTGCGCCATGATAGCTAGGAAGACATACACTTGAACCATGTTGAAGTTCAGGCCTAGGGGTACATCGCAAGAGCGCTGAGTGCTATTTAGGTACAGAGTATCACCAAGTAGTGAGAAGTGATGGCTGTACATACACGGACGCAAACATCCCATGTGGAACTCACCAGGGTTGTAGAAGTTTAAGATCTCGCCGCGGTCATCAATACCGTTAGTTAGATCATCAACAATCTTCTTCAGTTGGTCGATATGACCGCCGTCAGGTTTTGCCCATGCACGTCCTTGAACGCCATAAACACGGCCCATGTCATCTTCACCCTTGCGGTAAGGGTTATTCAGCCATGCTTCATTCAGGTTAGAATTCGCATCCCAAGTTTTAGTCCCTAGCTTACGAAAATCTTCAGCATTGTCGTAACCACGGATATAGCCAAGCAGCTCAGCAACTGCGGCTTTCCAAAAACTCTTACGCGTTGTTACCAGTGGGAATTGGTTATTACCAACATCATATTCAAGGTCAGCATTGATCACGGTTAGGCAACGCTTGCCCGTGCGTTCATTTTCAATCCAAGTACCGTCATCAACGATACGCTGACAGAGATCTAAATACTGTTTCACACCAATTCCTTACTTCGTTTGTTGTGGTAATTCGTCTTTGTAGTGACCACGCTTGTATGCCCACACCATCATCAGCACACCGATGATAACCATTGGCAGTGACAAAATTTGTCCCATAGAGATAAATCCACCGAACAAACCTAGGTGAGCATCAGGTTCACGTACGTATTCTACTAAGAAGCGGAATGTACCATATCCAGCTAGGAATAACCCTGATACAGAACCAAGAGGACGCGGCTTTTTGATAAACCAGTTCAAGATGAAGAACAGCACGATACCTTCAAGCGCCATCTCGTAAAGTTGAGATGGATGACGAGGAAGTGGACCACCGTTAGGGAACACAATCGCCCATGGCACATCAGTCACACGGCCCCAAAGCTCGCTGTTCATGAAGTTACCTAGACGGCCCATACCTAAACCAAATGGGACGAGTGGTGCAATCATGTCTGCCACGCCAAAGAAGGTGCGACCATTCTTTTTCGCATACCAGAACATTGCGGTGATAACACCCAGCAAGCCACCGTGGAAAGACATACCGCCAGTCCATACCTTAAATAGGTACAGTGGGTCTGCTAGGAAAAGGTCAAAGTTGTAGAAAAGTACGTAGCCAATACGACCACCCAACACCACACCTAGAAAGCCAGCAAACAGTAAGTCTGATACTTGCTCTCGAGTCCAACCACTACCCGGTTGATCAGCTCGGCGATTTGCTAACCAAAGAGCAAACATAAAACCGACAAGGTACATTAGGCCGTACCAACGAACTGAGATTGGTCCTAGTTCAATAAGAACAGGATCGATATTTGGGAATTCGATAAAACCCTGAGACATACTTGGCTCTCTATCTAAATTGATTAACGGTTAGCTCAATGACTAACAGAAAAGACGCTACAGCAGCATTGTGGCTGCTATAAACATTAAAAATACCGCAAAGAATTTCTTCAGCACAGGGGTTGGCAATTGAGTGGCCAGTTTCGCACCCACTCGAGTGGTCAAAACTGAGGTACAAGATATCGCGATCAAAGCCGGTAGATAAACATAACCCAAGCTATACGCAGGAAGATCATCGACAGAAGATCCATGCCAAATGAAACCTAGCATTCCCGAAATCGCGATAACACAACCGCATACCGAAGATGAGCCGACGGCTTTACGCATTTCCACACCGTGATGGTTAAGGAAAGGTACCGATAAAGACCCACCGCCAATGCCCGCTAAGCTTGATACCAAACCAATCCCGCCGCCACACAACACGGTTTTAGCTGAACCCGGCATCGATTTTTGGCTCTTGGAGCGAATCGACAATAGCATTTGCAACGCCAACACCAAAACAATCACACCAAAGACTTTTGGTAAGTATTGAGCTGGAATTACATCGGCCACGAAAGAGCCGAGGAAGCCACCTATCACCACACCTGGCATCAACCATTTAACGACAAACATCTCTACGTTACCCAACTTTAGATGGTTAATCGCAGACGATCCCGACGTAACGATGATGGTTGATAGCGAAGTAGCCAATGCCATTTGCATCGCAAACTCTTGGGGGATACCCGCTTTAGGAAGCAAAAACAGTAAGGCAGGAACAACCAGCAAACCACCACCAATGCCTAGCAAGCCTGCTAAAACACCAACAATAGCACCAAGGCCCGCTAACAAGCCTATCAGTTCATATGACACGTTAAATCCTATTTTTTACCTGCTCGAATGAAGCCTGTAAATTCACGCTCTTCGAAATAGTTCAGCATCATACTATAGATGTCACTACCATACGGTTTTGAAAGTGCCTTATTTGCCAAATCCTGTAATTCAGCCAAGTTCGATTGACGAATCAAATATTTGGTTCTTGCGACATTCGAGGTATTCATACTTAACGTCTCATACCCCAATCCAATCAATAGCAGCGCGCCCATCGGGTCACCGGCTAACTCGCCACAAATACAAACAGGTAATTGATATTGCTTACAAGTATCATGAATTTGTTTTAATGCCATGATCACCGCAGGGTGCATTGATTCATAGACATCGGATACTCGTGAATTGTTCCGATCAACCGCTAATAAATATTGGGTTAAGTCGTTGGTACCGACTGAAACAAAGTCGACCTTATGCGCAATCAGCGGCAGTATGTACAGCATGGATGGCACTTCAATCATGATACCAACGCGAGGCATACGCACTCGGTTATCAAGCTCATGCACTTCATCATACGCTTGTTCAATCAACTGTAGCGCGTCATCCAACTCCTGTGCACCAGAGATCATCGGCAGCAAAATACTCAAGTTATGGCTTTCACAGCTCGCACGTAGCATGGCACGTAACTGAATAATAAAGATGTCAGGATGATCGAGCGTAAACCGAATACCACGCCAACCAAGGAATGGATTGTCCTCTTCGATAGGAAAATACGGTAAGGCCTTATCACCACCGATATCAAGTGTACGCATCACCACTTGTTTCTCTGGGTAGCTTGCCAGTACAGAACGATACTGCTTGAATTGTTCATCCTCTGACGGGAATCTTTGCTGCAACAAGAAAGAAATTTCAGTTCGATACAGCCCTACGCCATCAACGCCTTGGTTGATAGCGATGTTAGTGTCTGCACTTAAACCCGCATTAAGCAGAATCTCGACTTGCTTGTTGTCTTGCGTTTTTGCCGGTAGGTACAGCTCGCGATTGACCATAGAGGAGAGCTCACTCTCTTCTAGAATCAGCCCTCGATACTCTTTGAGCAGGCTTTTAGTCGGCTCAATAAAGATCTCACCGCTATACCCATCAACAATCGCTCGCTTGCCATTAGCTTGAGCTAGGTTGAGGTTTACCCCCATGACGGAAGGTATGCCAAGCGCTCGAGATAAAATCGCTGCGTGCGAGTTCGCCGCCCCTTCCAAGGAAATCACCGCTAAGAGCTTTTCTTTGGGAATAGACGCTAATACCGAAGCGGTTAACTCACGAACCACTAGGATAATCGGCTTATCTAACGTGCGAAGTTCATGTTCAGAGTTGTGGAGGAAATAGAGCAGCCTTTGTCCGAGCTCTCGGATGTCTTGTGCTCTCTCACGAAGATACACGTCCGACATACGAGCAAAGCGATTAGAATAACTCTCTACAACCTGTCTTAGTGCCCAATCGGCTTTATCGCCTTTCTGGATTTGGCTTTTTAGATCCTTACGCAGCATAGGATCGTTGAGTAAGTGAGTAAACAGGTCAAAGATCGCCAACGCATCTTTATTGATTTCGCTATCTAAGCGCTTTCGCATGCGCTTAAAGTCATTGAGGGCGTTTTCAACCGCTACCGCCAACAACTCATGCTCTCTCTCTATATTGAGCGTCGAAGCAGGATAAACATCGGTGAGTTCAGGCTGAGTGTTGTCCCACCATAAGTCACCAACCGCCACGCCCGATGAAGCTGCAATACCTTTAGTAGCCGGTAGCTTCTGTTGCTCTAACAGCCAATGGCCTTGAGTTTGGGCGTGCGCCACAATAACGGCAAGTTGTGCAGAGAGCGTGACAAGGAAGGATTCTTCCATCTCACTAAATAAACGTGGGGTCTTCTGTTGAATGACCAATACACCGAGCACTTGCTTGCGGTGGATAATCGGAGTACCGAGAAAAGAGTGATAGACGTTTTCTCCAAGCTCTGGAAAAAACTTATAAGCAGGGTGAGCAGACGCTTGTGCAAGGTTGATAGGTTCAGCACTTCTTTTAACAAGGCCAACCAGACCTTCGTCAAAACCAATGTGAATGCTATTGCCTTTGAAGATCAGGCCTTGAGTTGCCATCAACTCAAGGCGCTGCATATCATTATTTGCCAAATACACGGTGCAACATTCCGTCTGCATCGCACTGCATGTCTCTTTAACCAAAATATCAAGAGCCGTCGACACATCTTCAACTCTTGATACGTGTTCAACTATTTCCCTTAGTTGACTGAGCATGCTTAACCTCTACGCAATTTGCGCTTTCCTTTTATTTTTCGCTCTTTAAACGGCATTGCTAAAGATGCGAACTCTTTCATCGCTCGACGGTAAACATCTCGCTTGAAAGAAACAACTTGTCGAACTGGGTACCAGTAACTCACCCAACGCCAACCATCAAACTCAGGTGTACTTCCACGCTGCATATTGATATGCGATTCATCGCAATCTAAGCGCAAAAGGAACCACTTCTGTTTTTGTCCAATACAGACAGGTTTAGAATCCCACCGAACCAGTCGTTTGGGTAGCTTGTAGCGTAACCAATGACGACTTGTCGCGACGATCTTTACATCCTTTTTAGTAAGGCCAACCTCTTCATACAACTCGCGGTACATTGCCTGTTCCGGAGTCTCACCTTCATCTATTCCCCCTTGAGGGAATTGCCATGAATGTTGCCCGTATCGTTTAGCCCAGAAGACCTGACCATGGTTGTTACAGATTACAATACCAACATTTAATCGGTAACCATCGCCATCTATCACTGGCCAACCTCTATCTAAATTTTTAATTACTCTGATTTTTCCACATATCCCCAATCGGAGCAAACTTAGTGACGTGATAAGCGCTATATTTATGAATAATAACTAGGAATATGGATAAGTTTTGCTCAAATTCTAGTTACCCACACAATAGTGAGACATAGACCACATTTATTCACCTTTTCTGTGAATAACTATGTGAAGAATTACCCGCAATCGTTTTTTTTAATCCATAGATTCATCAACACCAAAAACAACAAATCAGTCAAAATAATTTTATTATTATATAAATCAGTAAATTAAAATAAAATTCTAGTTTTAAAAAACATTAGAAATGTAAAAGATCTTTCAGAAACCTGACATGGTTAAAGATCAACCACTCCGATGTTTATCCACACTACTAAGTGAAAGATTCATTTTGAACCCCATTTGGCAAGCATTTTATCCACCATAAACCCCTGTTTATTTATCCACTAAATTAATATTTCAATTAATTACCTTTATGTCCTGTGGATAACCCTGAGTTTGATCCCTTTTCTCGCAAGGAGATCATTTCTTAACCAGTCGTCATTTGGTGATAACTTCTGATAAAATCATTTTTTTGATCATGCCTTTTATTATGAAACCAGAACCACAAACACAACAAGAGCTGTTAGAGCGCGCGTATGCCATCGCCGGAGTGACCTTTAAAGAGCTCGCTGACGAAGCTGAGATGGTGATGCCAAACGACCTTAAGCGTGATAAAGGCTGGGTTGGGCAGCTATTGGAATGGCACTTGGGTGCACCTGCAGGCAGTAAGCCAGAACAAGATTTTGCCAAGCTCGGTATCGAGCTAAAAAGCATTCCGATTAGCTACTCTGGCAAGCCACTCGAAACCACCTTTGTGTGTGTTGCTCCTTTGATGGGTGTGCAAGGCATAACTTGGGAAACCAGCCACGTTCGAAACAAGCTGTCTAAGGTGTTGTGGATCCCTGTCGAGGGAGAAAGAGAGATCCCGCTAGCAGAGAGGCATGTAGGATCCCCATTATTATGGACACCTAGCCAAGCTGAAGACGAACTCTTGAAGCGAGATTGGGAAGAACTGATGGAGTTGATCGTTTTAGGCAATGTTGAACAGATAACAGCAAGACACGGTGAAGCACTGCATTTACGTCCGAAGGCTGCTAACAGTCGTGTGTTAACGGAAGCTTACGGTGCAAGCGGAAAACCTATCAAAACTAAACCACGTGGTTTCTATCTGCGAACTCAATTCACCCATAAATTACTGACAACACATTACGCATAGATCGTTTAATCGAGCCTCGATAGCCAAAACTATCAGTGCGTTAAAAAACAGTCTGGAATTAGAATCAATATCTCGCTACCAACGCCTCTTAATGAGGTTTGAGCGCCAGTTCAATATCACAGTAGCTTTGGCTTGGCTCATTACCAAACTCATCATAGGCGTTGTGTAAGCGAAGATACGCCTTTTCAAAGCCGAGCCGGAGTAACTCCTCTTTCACTTGATCCAAGGATCCAAAGTGAAGCGGCTCGCCGTCTTGCTTTACCGGTTCTAGCTTATGTTTGTACTCCACCGCCAATAGATATTCTGAAATATCAGAACAGCCAATAACGTACACTTTGGGTGTTTGATAAGAGTCTTTGTGCTCTCCATGTAACCACATGTCTAACTGATGCTTTTGCATAACCGGCCTCCCTTGCTCTCTATAGCTTAGTAGAACTCTATTTCTTTACTAGGGCACGTTGATTTTTCTCGATTAAAAAACAAAAAAGAGAAGCCAATGCTTCTCTTTTTTGTCCAGTTCTAGTTCAAAAGCGCTCACTTTTGACACCTAACTATCACCGTCAATGATTTAGGGGGTTGAAAGGTGCGATCAACCCCGAAAGATTACGTCGGTATTCGCGCGCTAAGAACACGACGAAGATGACGAACGCGACGTTCAATGGTGACAACTTCAGGCTCAGAGAAACCAATTGGACGACCATCGGCTTCAAGGCCAATATCTCTTAGCAAATGAGTGTTGTGCCAAGGTAGGTCTAGTGAACTACGACGTACTTTTCGCTGCCATTCCCGCTCTTCACGACGAAGATCGGCACGGATAAGGACTGTTGCTAATTTTAAATATACTGAGTGACGCATAATAACTCTCCAGTTGTTGAATAAACTGAGGAAAAATAGCGTGTTAGATAGTATGAGGGCTTCTCATTTAGCTGCTATTTTTCCGCAGCCAAATAAGGATACGGATCTATTAGTTAGGTTTATCTTGGGTGTTTCGATCGGCCATGGCTGATGTTTGTGACATAACAGTCACCATGTCAGAACACGGATCAAACGAAGCGCAAATATGCTGTATAAAATCGAAATGTTTCATTTGCGCCTCCAAACTAACTAAAAAATCCAAAAAGAAATGGGTAGTAAAGGCAGACAAGTCTTTGTTAAATCGCTGCTTTCACGGTTAAAGTCTAACCAAGTGAGTATATTATTCAACCGATAATTGGTTAACATTTTCAAAACAATGCATTCACCTAAAATATCAGTTGCATATTCATTTATATATAAGATATTCACTATAATTATATAAAATTACAGCATATCTCTCTTAGGGTCTAACTAGAAAACAACGGACTACCCTTCAGAAACAAAAAAGCCACGTAGATACGTGGCCTTTAATTTACGGTGACTGAATAAAGTCATGTAGAGAAGAGTCTAAACAACACCTTCAGAGATTAGGCTGTGTTTATTCAGCAAGCGGTACATCGTCGCTCGTGATACACCGAGCTCCTTAGCCGCCAATGAAACCTGACCACCGTAAGATTCCAATACAATCAGTAACGCATCGCGCTCTGAGCGCTCTCGAATACTCTTCAAGCTTCGGCGTTCATCATTCTGTTTTGGTAAATCCAGTTGGTGATCCTCAATGATCACAGCATCAGACATCAACACAACACGCTTAATCTGATTCATCAGCTCACGCACATTTCCAGGCCAATGGTATCGATTCATCGAACGGATAGCATCGTCTGAGAAGCTCTTCGCTTGAGCATTAAACTCTTTCGAGTACTCACGCAGAAAATGATTCGCCAGTACTGAAATATCGCTCACACGTTCTTTTAAGCTTGGAACATGAATACGCAGAACATTGATATAGTGATAAAGCTCTTCATTGAAGTCGCCCTCGATCAACGCCTTCTCGATATCAGAGGAGTTCGCGGCCAGAATACGCACATCGACAGATTTAGGTCCATTCGCAGTTTCAATCTTGCCTTCTTGTAGAAAACGCAGCAGATTCAACTGTTGATTACGTGGCATCGCCAAAACATCATTGAGCAAGATGGTGCCACCATCGGCCTCTTCCAGCATACAAGGCGCAGTCGCTGACTGTGCTGATATGCCAAACACCTCGGCCTCTATTCTCATTTCAGACAAGGCACGACAGTTAACCGTTAAAAATGGTTTCTGTGCTCGCGACGAATTTTGATGAATCGAGCGTGCAATCGTCTCTTTACCAGCCCCACTCTCGCCATAAATCAAGATACTGACATCAGTCGGCCCAATACGCTTTACTTGGTCTCTCAAGCGCTTCACGGCCACAGAATCGCCTAGCAGTCCCATGTTGTTATTGATGCCGTAGTTTGGCCATACCTTCTGCTCAAGCTTAAGCATACCCAGTTGGTGACCAATGGTACTCAGCAATTGAGCATCTGGGATAGGTGCCGTGAAAAAGTCGATACAGAAGTTGACGATAAACTGGCAGATCGTATCAGAGCTTAATTGAGATTCACGGATAAAGGCGAGCCATCTCACCTGCTTGTTATTGCTCACAAGGTTAGCAATACCGTTGAGACTGAACTCATCATGACTAAGATCGACAATACCAATACATGGGCCAATATCAGCAATCAAGGCATCGGCTTTTCGTAAATCTGCACACTGGGTACACTGCCAACCCACTTGTTCTAACACTGATAACCAGGGTTCGTACGCACCACCAACGACGATAAGAGAACCTGGTAAGGAATCCATCTTAAATTGAGTTCCCATCCTTCTTCCTTATTCTATTTTTATTTAAATCAGACTAATACGAGTCACTGCTTCATCGTTCGACAAAATGCCGCGAGAGCGTATTCAGCGCAGAGACCTATAGTAGTGAGACTATCTTAGATTTTATGTCTCAATAGTAAGACTATGTCAGAAATAACGATTTTTCGAATCAAGAGTGCGGTACAGACTAGGTTTTGAAGCCCCAAAACAGAAAAAGCCACCCGAAGGTGGCTTTTTAATTACATAGGCTGTTACGCCCTATAAGCGAGAATTACGCCTGTGGACGCATTGCCGGGAACAAGATCACGTCACGGATTGTGTGCGTGTTTGTAAATAGCATTGCTAGACGGTCGATACCGATACCTTGACCCGCTGTTGGCGGTAGGCCGTGCTCTAGTGCAGTAATGTAGTCTGCATCGTAGTACATCGCTTCGTCATCACCCGCGTCTTTCGCGTTAACTTGCGCTTTGAAACGCTCGTCTTGGTCTTGTGCATCGTTAAGCTCAGAGAAACCATTCGCAACTTCACGGCCACCGATGAAGAACTCAAAACGGTCTGTGAAGAACGGGTTGTCATCGCTACGACGAGCTAGAGGAGAGATGTCCGCTGGGTAGCCAGTGATGAACGTTGGTTGAATTAGCTGAGGCTCAGCCGTTTCACCAAAGATCTCTTCTAGAAGCTGACCACATGTCCAGAACGTTTCTACGTCTACGTGTACAGATTTTGCGATAGCAACCATCTTTTCACGGTCTTGTAGGTCTGCTTCTGTTAGCGCTTGAATCTCAGCGTGCTCAGGGTTGTAGTGTTTGATCGCATCGAACATGCTCATGCGAGCGTAAGTGCCACCGAACTCAACCGTTTCGTCACCGTAAGGCATAGAAGTAGAACCAAGAACATCCATTGCTGCCGTGCTTAGCATCTCTTCTGTCAGATCCATAAGGTCTTTGTAGTCAGAGTACGCTTGGTAGAATTCCATCATTGTGAATTCTGGGTTGTGACGTGGAGATAGACCTTCGTTACGGAAGTTACGGTTGATCTCGAATACACGGTCAAAACCACCCACCACTAGACGCTTAAGGTAAAGCTCTGGTGCAACACGTAGGTACATGTCGATGTCTAGTGCATTGTGATGAGTGATGAACGGACGTGCAGTTGCGCCACCCGGGATCACGTGCATCATTGGCGTTTCAACTTCTAGGTAGCCTTTCGCGCTCATGAAGTTACGGATTGAAGATACAAGCTTAGAACGCACGATGAATGCATTGCGAGAATCTTCGTTCACGATTAGGTCAACGTAACGCTGACGGTAACGCATCTCTTGGTCAGTTAGACCGTGGAACTTCTCTGGTAGAGGACGAAGTGCTTTAGTCAGCAATTCAAACTCTTCCATGTTCACGTAAAGGTCGCCTTTACCTGATTTGTGAAGCGCACCTTTAACACCGATGATGTCACCGATATCTAGGCCTTGGTACTTCTCTTTCAGTACTTTTTGAACGTCTTTCGCTGCGTATGCTTGGATACGACCAGAAGTTTCTTGAATCGCAAGGAATGGACCACGCTTCGCCATAACACGACCAGCGATCGCAACGATGTGGTTAAGCTCTTCTAGCTCTTCCTTAGTCTTCTCACCGAATTCCGCTTGAAGATCGCCAGCTAGGTGCTCACGACGGAAGTCATTTGGGTGACCGTTAGCTTTGCAGTTTTGGCGGATGTGATCCAGCTTGCTGCGGCGCTCAGCGATTAGTTTGTTCTCTTCAGGTGAAGAAGCTTCTTGTGCGTTTTCGTTTTGAACAGCATCAGTCATTAGAGATGTACCCTGCTTTTAAAATTTGGACCGCTATATTTTTGCAAATATAGGCATTTTTACCAATATTATTGGTAAAGCTTAATAGTTGATAAAGCTTACAGACCTGATTTCAGGCTAGCTTCAATAAACTTGTCTAAGTCACCGTCAAGAACCGCTTGAGTATTACGGTTTTCGATGCCGGTGCGTAAATCTTTGATACGAGAATCATCCAGCACGTAAGAGCGGATTTGACTGCCCCAACCGATGTCTGATTTCGTCTCTTCGCTCGCTTGTTTTTCAGCATTTTGTTTTTGAATCTCAAGTTCAAAAAGCTTAGCACGTAGCTGCTTCATCGCTTGATCTTTGTTCTTATGCTGCGAACGGTCATTCTGACACTGAACCACAGTGTTAGTCGGAACGTGAGTAATACGTACCGCTGATTCCGTGGTGTTTACGTGCTGACCACCAGCGCCAGAGGCACGGTATACGTCAATACGTAGGTCAGAAGGATTAATGTCGATCGTAATGTTGTCATCAATCTCAGGATAGATAAACGCAGATGCAAATGAAGTATGACGACGACCACTTGAATCAAATGGTGACTTACGAACTAGACGGTGAACACCAGTCTCTGTGCGTAACCAACCGTAAGCATACTCACCAGAAATACGTACCGTTGCGCCTTTAAGGCCAGCAACATCGCCATCCGACACTTCGATAACTTCAGTCTTGAAGCCTTTCGAATCTGCCCAACGTAAGTACATGCGCAACATCATTGAAGTCCAGTCTTGAGCTTCTGTACCGCCCGAACCTGACTGTAAATCGATGTAGCAATCTGATGCATCGTGATCACCAGAGAACATACGACGGAATTCCAGCTTCTCTAGCTTAGCTTCAAGCTCGGCCAGTTCTGGTTCAATTTCATCGAACGTTTCTTGATCTTCTTCTTCAACCGCAAGCTCTAATAGGCCATCAACATCCTCAACACCTTGGTCAAGTTGGTCGATCGTTTCTACTACCGCTTCCAATGCAGAACGTTCTTTACCTAGCGCTTGAGCACGCTCAGGTTCGTTCCATACATCCGGTTGTTCTAATTCTGCGTTTACTTCTTCTAGACGCTCTTTCTTAGCGTCATAGTCAAAGATACCCCCTCAGGATATTTGTGCGCTCAGACACATCCTGCAGACGGTTTTTTATAGGATTGATTTCAAACATTTTAGCTCATCATTTATGAGTAGAATTTAACCGAAGAATTGTACTCAAAAGTGTGACGGAGATACAGAATTTTTTAGAGTGGTGAACCAAGATTCAACAACTTAATGGGATATAAAATTGACAGGCATAAAAAACACGTAAATTTTGTAAGGGCAGGAAGGAAAACAAGCCCTGTTTTTGAACAGAGCTTGTTGAATTTGGCACTATATGATGAGCATTATTGAGCCCAAAATCACTATTTGGCTTCGATATGATCAATCATCAGCTGCAACGATTGGTTGCCGCGAAATTCGTTGATATCGAGCTTAAATGCAAGATGAACGGTTTTTACTGATGCATCAGGCCAGCGACGTAGGTCGACGTTAAAGGCAATACCGTCAATCATCACATTGGTTGGGTGGCCTTTGTAGAGCGGCTCAAGCATCAGCTTAAGGTGCTTTTCACCCACCAGCTTTTGGTGCAGCACTTTAAACTCACCATCGAAGATTGGCTCAGGGAAAGCTTGTCCCCACGGGCCACCTGAACGCAGCGTTTCAGCGGTGTGCATCGAGAACTCTTCTGGTAACAGCTCACCATCAGACAAGATAATGCCCTTCAGTGCTGTTTCTCCAAGTTCATTCTTCACCACATCATTGAACAGCTTGCTGAAGCGTTCAAAGTCCTTTTCCATGATGGTTAAACCAGCCGCCATTGCGTGGCCACCAAATTTAAGAATCAAGCCAGGGTTTTGAGTATCAATTCGGTCCAATGCATCACGCATGTGCAGACCCGGAATTGAACGACATGAACCTTTGATACTGCCTTCGCCGCCATCTGCAAACGCAATCACTGGGCGGTGGTATTTGTCTTTGATACGCGAAGCCAAAATACCAATCACACCTTGGTGCCAATCACGTTGGAATAGTGCCAAGCCAGAAGGTAGGTCGTCTTTACCAAATTCAAGGCGCTCACAAAAAGCCATCGCTTCTTGCTTCATACCCTCTTCGATCTCTTTACGTGTTTGGTTCAAGCCATCTAACTCACTCGCCATTCGACGAGCCGCATGGATGTTGTTACTCATTAGCAGCTCAACACCAAAAGACATGTCGTCTAATCGACCAGCTGCATTGATACGAGGACCAAGAGCAAAGCCAAAGTCAGACGCCACCAAACGCTTAGCGTCTCGCTTAGCAATTTCGATCAAGGCTTGAATGCCCGGACGAGCTTTACCCGCACGAATACGTTGCAAACCTTGATGAACTAAAATTCGGTTGTTTTCATCGAGTGGAACCACGTCGGCAACCGTACCCAGCGCCACAAGGTCAATCAGTTCCATCAACTTAGGTTCTGTCATGCCGCGTTCTGCAAACCAATTCAGTTTACGCATGTGAACACACAGTGCCATCATCAGATAGAAAGCGACCCCAACACCCGCTAAGGCTTTAGAAGGAAAAGCACAACTCTCAAGGTTTGGGTTAACCATAGCATCGACCATTGGCAGTTCATTGCCCGGCAAGTGATGATCGGTCACCAGAACCTCTAGTCCTTTCTCTTTAGCGAAGCGAACACCTTCAATTGAAGAGACACCGTTGTCGACCGTCATGATCACTTCAGCACCAAGCTCGATTGCCTGTTCGACAACCTCAGGGCTCAAGCCATAACCATCTTCAAAACGGTTTGGTACCAGATAGTCGACGTTAGAGCTGCCGAGCATACGTAACGCTAAAACAGACAGCGCCGAGCTGGTCGCGCCATCGGCATCAAAGTCACCAACAATGATGATGCGTTTTTGCTGCTGAATAGCTTTGAACAACAGCTCAACCGCAGCATCAATGCCGCCCAGTTTTTGATAAGAGTGCAAGCCTTTCGCTGCTGTCTCTAGTTGGTCGGCACTGTCGATTCCACGACTCACATAAATGCGCTTTAACAAGTCAGGTAAGTGAGCAGGTAAGACTGAAATGTCGACCTCAGGACGGCGTTGGATCTCTATCATATAAAAATGGGCCCGATATCAATCAGGCCACTCCTTAAATCAAAAACATGGGGGATAAATTGGCAATACAGAAAACGAGATTATTGCTCTAAACGTTGAAGAAGTTGTGCTGGCGGCAAGTAACCACTCACCAACTCACCACTTGCTAGTACGATAGCCGGTGTACCATTGATGCCAAGCTCACGACCCAATTGGTATTGTTTAGCAATGATCTGCTTCTGCTCTGCTAGGTCTTTACCAGACGCTGGCATTTGACGATTTACTTTAGCGTCATGCATAGCTGTTTTTGGATCATCTGACGCCCAGATTGCTGCCATTTGATCGGCAACTTGCCCTGTCGCACCTTGGCGTGGGTAAGCCATGTAACGAACGGTGATACCCAAATCGTTGTAGCCTTGCATTTGGCTGTGCAGACGAACACAGTAGCCGCACGTAATGTCAGTAAATACCGTCACAACATACTTTTCGTTATCGGCTTTGTATTCAATAACCGTATCCGACATCGCTGCCACTTTTTCAGCATTCAGCGGAGCTTGACGCTCAGCCAAAACATCACTGAACTTTCCGTTTTCATCCAAAGAGTAAAGAGTGCCGGCTAGAAAGTGATCGCCCTCTGGAGAAGAAAAGATAATGCCGCTGTTGGTTTGAACTTCTAAAAGACCATCGATATCCGAAGGCACAATCTTATCGACCTTAATACCGATTTTTTCAAAACGCTTAGTTAACGCAGCTGTATCAATAGCTTGAACTGGAGCAGCTTCTACGGCTGTTGATGTTGTTTCTACTTTCGCTTCTGATGCATTACATGCAGTAATCATAAGAGGAAGCGCTAGTAGAGGAAGACGGCGTAATACGCTCATTAAGTTCACCTTAAAAATAAATGGATTTAAGCACGTGGGTGATGCTGCGCGTGAATTTGCTTCAGCCTTTCAGTCGCCACGTGAGTATAAATTTGGGTTGTCGATAAGTCACTATGCCCAAGTAACATCTGTACGACCCTGAGATCTGCGCCATAGTTCAGTAAATGCGTCGCAAAAGCGTGTCTCAATACGTGTGGTGACAACAGCTCTGTATCGATCCCAGCGACGACCGAGTAGTGCTTAATACGATACCAGAACGTCTGACGGGTCATTTGCTTGGCGCGTTTACTCGGAAAAACCACATCAGAACTGTTTTCGCCAAGTAGATGTGGACGACCTTGTTCAATAAAAGTCTCTATCCAATCCACCGCATTTTCGCCCATTGGTACTAAGCGCTCTTTGCCACCCTTACCAATAACACGCACCACGCCCTGTCTTAGGCTGATGTTTTCCATCGTCAAGCTAACCAGTTCTGTCACACGCAAACCGGTTGCATAGAGTAACTCAAGCATCGCCTTATCGCGAAGCTCAATCGGATCGTTCGGATCTGGCGCATCGAGCAAAGCATCAACCTGTTCTTCGCTCAAATCTTTCGGCAAGCGTTGCGGCAGCTTCGGGCTGATCAACAAGGCACTTGGATCATCGCCTCTGATTTTCTCGCGGTGCAAATATTGGAACAAGCGACGAATCGCCGACAACATACGGGCACGAGAGGTCTGCTTAAAATCGGCGTCGGCTAACCAGCCTTGATAATCCTGTAAACCTGAAAGGCTAATGAAGTCGAGGCGGTAATTGTTCTTTTCCATCCACGCTAATAACTTGGACAAATCGGTACGGTACGAGACAAGCGTATTCTCCGATAATCCTCGCTCCATCCACATAGCATCTAAAAACTGCTCAACGAGACCGTGGTCTGCGCTCTGCCCTTGAGGCGACTGCATAGTGTTACTCACAATATTGGAAACTGTTTTGAGAGTATGCCAGAGCAAATATGAATGCCATAAAAATTACGACTTGAGCGGATAATCGCTGCAATCGAAGTCGATTTATGGTTAGAATTCGCCATCTGAAATTAAAATCGAACGTTTGCTATGAAAATTGGATTATTTTACGGCTCAACCACCTGCTACACAGAAATGGCAGCAGAGAAAATTCGCGGCATTATTGGTGAAGACCTAGTTGATATCCATAACGTGAAAGAAAGCCCTCTTTCATTGATGGCGGACTACGACCTTTTATTGCTGGGCATCTCGACTTGGGACTTCGGTGAAATCCAAGAAGATTGGAATGAACTGTGGGAAGACATCGCAACCACGCCTATGAAAGGCAAGGTTGTGGCTCTGTTTGGTTTGGGTGACCAAGAAGGCTACGGCGAATGGTTCCTAGATGCGATGGGTCTATTGCATGATGAACTGAAAACCGCGGGTGCAGAGTTTGTTGGCTTCTGGCCAAACGATGACAGCTACGAGTTCGAAGCGTCTAAAGCGTTAACCGAAGACAAATCTCAATTCGTTGGTTTGGCGCTTGATGAAGATTCACAATACGAGCTAAGCGACGACCGTATCGCAAGCTGGGTTGAGCAAGTACTGGTTGAGTACAGCGAAAAGCTATAACCAAACAGAAGTACTCCCGGCTAAGTAGCTAACCAAGTAACTAGCTGGATATAAAAAGACCACAGAATACAAAAAGGCCTCATTACTGCGAAGTAATGAGGCCTTTTCTATTTCATCTCGAAGGACAATCTAATCTCAACGGAAGATTAAACAGTCTCTTCAGCCATCTCTTGTTCTGTTGACTTGCCAACAAAGAACATACAGATGATTGCAGCCGTTGTTGGAAGCAACCAACCCATACCGATCTCAAACAGTGGCAGCATCTTAAGTGCAGACACGTCTACACCCGCTACTTTAGCGCCATCAATAAGAGCAAACAGCAGTGACACTAATACCACTACGCGGTAAGCCGCTTTTGGATTAGGGAAACGGCTACGTAAGAATGTCAGAGCAACCAACGCGATAGCGACTGGGTACAGTGCAAACAGTACTGGAACAGACAGAGAAATCAGTTGAGAAAGACCAACGTTCGCAACGGTTGCACAAGCTACACCATTGATGATTACCCAAGTCTTGTAAGACAGAGGCGTTAGCGAGCTGAAGTAATCAGAACATGCTGACACAAGGCCAATCGCCGTAGTTAGACATGCTAATAGTACGATCACAGAAAGCACTAGCTGACCAGAAGGACCAAACAACGATTGAACGTATAAGCTTAAAATAGCACCGCCATTGTCTGCACCAGCTGCGACTGTTGCACTTGTTGCGCCTAGGAAAAATAGAGAGATGTAAACAAACGCCAGACCCGCTGCGGCAATACAACCCGCGCTAATTAGGTACTTAGTCGTCGCTGCACGGTCAGTAATGCCCTTGCTACGAATCGCATCAACAATCAGCATACCAAACATCAAAGAAGCAAAAGTATCCATGGTGTTGTAGCCTTCAAGGAAACCTTTGGTCAGTGGTTGAGTGATGTACTCACCGTGAGCCGCAAGAATATCGCCTTGAGGGTTAACGAATACAGCAATCGCCAGCACAACCAAACCAACGAACAGTGCAGGTGTTAGTACCTTACCAATGACGTCAATAAGCTTACCTTGCGACCATGAGAAGAACATCGCTACTGCAAAAAATGCAATCGAAAAGAGAGTTAGGTGAGCTTGAGAGGCATCGATGAAGAACGGTTTCACCGCCATCTCATAGGCAACAAGGCCAGTACGCGGTGCAGCAAATGCAGGACCGATAATGATAAAGATCAGTACAGCCATGATGGTTGCTGCTTTCTTAGGAAGATCTTTAGTTAAGTGACCCCAAGAGCCACCAGCCACTGCGACCGCGACGATAGTGATTAACGGCAGACCAACGGCAGTCAGCAGAAAACCAGACATCGCTGGAAGGAAGTGATCACCGGCTAATTGGCCAGCTAGAGGTGGGAAGATGATGTTACCCGCACCCAAGAAAAACGCAAAAAGCATAAAGCCCAATGCCATTATATCTGTTAGTTTTAGACTCTGTTTCACAGATAATCCTTAATTATATTTATGAATTTATGTTGTGCTTACATGAATGTTACAGCTCAAAGCTGCCAATCAATCTATAAAATAGTCGCGCATAATGACGAAACAACTGGCTAGCTGCAAGTCACCACACAAAAACACCATATAAATTTGCATATGAGAACAAAAAGCAGTGGATTCCACTAGCTATAGAAAAATAGCCACAATTATAAACTAACCATAATGCACAACAATATTTTTTCAAGCAGAACATTAACTCATACAAGCGGTTAACATTAGAGCTAATCACTTAAAATATCTCGATACTCAGAACATTAATGAAAGACAAAACAGTGCAAACTAAAAGCTTCAATTTTAAGCAATTCTCAATTTACGGCGGGAAAAGCGGTATGCCAGTCAGTACCGATGGCGTATTACTTGGCGCGTGGGTAAGCCTGCCACAAAGATCATGTGTACTCGATATTGGAACCGGGACAGGTCTGCTGGCTTTGATGGCTGCGCAGCGTTTTGAAGATGCTTCAATCTCTGCGATAGATATTGATCAACACGCTATTGATGCTGCCACTGTCAATATTGAGCAGTCGCCTTGGCAAAATCGTATCTCCCTTGATCACGGCAGCGTGTTAACAGCCGACTTTCCACAAAGGTTTGATGCGATCATCTGTAACCCGCCCTACTTCAACTCTGGAGAACAGGCGCAGCAAAGCCAAAGAGCCACCGCCAGGCACACCGACAGCTTGGATCATTTAGCGCTTGCCCAGCGTTGTTTCGAGATAACAACCGACGCCGCGACTGCCAGTTTCATCCTACCGACGCCTGAGGGGGAAGGTTTTATCAAGCTTGCCGAGCAATGTGGTTGGTATCTAGCAAAACGCCTTGATGTAAAAACAACAGATAAAAAGCCAGCTAGCCGAATTTTATTCGAGTTATCTAAAGATCCTGCTTGCGAGCAAGATTTGCAGCGCGAATCGCTTACAATTCACCATCAAGGTGGTTATAGCGAAGCATTTATTGCGCTCACTAAAGATTTTTATCTCAAGATGTAGCAAATACCATGTGATCCTAATCACTAATGCTTCTATAATGTCCGACTACTCTTTTTTATCGTCTGCTTTTTGAGGCAGAAACATTTATTGCTTGTGGAGAAACAACAGTGATCAGAACCTTTGCAGAACTCGATCTAAACCAAGAGCTGCTTAAAGCAATTGACGAAATGGGCTACGAACGTCCAACACAGATACAAGCTGAAGCAATCCCACAAGCGTTAGATGGAAGAGACGTTTTGGCTTCTGCGCCAACAGGTACTGGTAAAACAGCATCATTTGTATTGCCAGCACTGCAATACCTACTGGATTTCCCACGTAAGAAATCTGGCCCTGCACGTATGCTTATCCTGACGCCAACGCGTGAGCTAGCAATGCAGATCACCGAACAAGCACGTGAGCTTGCTAAATACACCAGCCTAAATATCTTCACGATCACGGGCGGTGTTATGTACCAAGAGCACGCAGATATCTTAAGTACAACTCAAGATATCGTAGTAGCAACACCTGGCCGTTTGATGGAATACATTGAAGGCGAGCGTTTTGACTGTCGTGCGATTGAATGGCTGGTTCTAGATGAAGCCGACCGCATGCTAGACATGGGCTTTGGTCCTGTTGTTGACCGTCTGTCTGCAGAGTGTCGCTGGCGTAAACAAACTTTACTGTTCTCAGCAACACTAGAAGGTAAAGGCATTGAAGGCTTCACTGAAGATCTACTTAAAAACCCAGCGGAGATCGATGCGAAATCATCACTTCGTGAGCGTAAGAAGATCACTCAGTGGTACCACCGTGCAGACACGGCAGAGCACAAGCTAAACATCCTAAAGCACGTCATCACAGAGCAAGCTGAGCGCAGCATCGTATTCTTGAAGACGCGTGATCGTCTAGGTGATCTACGAGCTCAACTTGAAAGCGCGCAAATCCCATGTGCGTGGATCCAAGGTGAAATGCCTCAAGATCGTCGTAACAACGCGATTGCTCGTTTCCGTGACGGCTCTGTAAACGTACTACTAGCGACTGACGTTGCTGCTCGTGGTATCGACCTTCCAGACGTAAGCCACGTAATCAACTACGACATGCCACGTACTGCTGACGTATACCTACACCGTATTGGCCGTACGGCTCGTGCTGGTAAAAAAGGTAACGCGGTTTCTATCATTGAAGCGCACGATCAACTAATGATTGAGCGTGTGGCTCGTTACACAGACGAACCAATCAAAGAACGCTTCATCGAAGGCATGCGCCCTACGCATAAGAAAGCGGCCGTGACTAAGAAGAAGAAGCCGAAGAAAGAAGATAAGAAAGCGGTAGAGAAACAAAAAATCGCGAAGAAGAAAAAAATCGCGAAGAAAAAGAAAGCAGCAAAGAAGAAGTAATCTACCAGCTTCAACGATTCAATAAAAAAGCCCCATGCAGTTCGCTGCATGGGGCTTTTCTCTATCTGGTCTGTCTCGGTCTCTAATATTAACTACAGGCTAAAACCGAGAGCTACTCGTTAGCCAAGGACTACTAGTTTTGCTCTTCGCGCTTAAAGACAAGCTCTTTCGCGTTCGACTCTTCTTCAACGAAGTAGTAGCCCGCCGTATCAAACTGGGTCAGCGCCTCAACCGAGTCGATCTTGTTCTCGATGATGTAGCGAGCCATCATGCCACGCGCTTTCTTCGCGTAGAAACTGATCACCTTGTACTGACCGTTCTTGCAGTCTTTGAATACAGGGGTAATCACTTGGCCATCCAAGTTCTTCGGCTTCACGGCTTTAAAGTATTCGTTCGACGCTAGATTGATCAACACATTGTCGCCTTGAGCATTCAACGCTTCATTCAGCTTGTCTGTGATGATGTTGCCCCAGAACTGGTACAAGTTAGTACCACGAGCATTGGCTAAGCGTGTACCCATCTCTAGGCGGTATGGCTGCATCAAATCCAACGGCTTAAGCAAGCCATATAACCCAGAAAGCATGCGCAGGTGGTCTTGTGCGTAGTCAAAATCTTCATCCGATAGCGTTTCAGCGTCTAGGCCAGTGTATACATCGCCTTTAAAGGCTAGGATTGCTTGGCGTGCGTTGTCTTGGGTAAAGGTCTCGCTCCACTGCTCAAAGCGCGCTACGTTCAACCCTGCGATTTTATCGCTGACTTTCATCAGTGCAGAAATATCTACTGGCGTCAGTTTGCGGCACTCTTCAATCAGCTCAGCAGAGTGTTCAACAAACTCAGGCTGACTAAAGCGTTCCGTCGCTAATGGTGATTCGTAATCAAGTGTTTTGGCTGGAGAAACGACAACTAACATAACTTTACCCTAATCGGTTATCTAACTGGATGCTGCTAGAGTATAGAAAAAACATCAACTTGTCTTTATGACTGTTCCTATTACTTCGATAGGGAGAATGAGCTTCGATAGACAGAATGAGACAAATGACAGGCAAACAAAAAGGCTAAGGTCGAAACCTTAGCCTTTCTAATCACTTTAGGATGAACCGTTTATCGCTCCAACAAGATTACTTCTTGTTGTTGTCCCAAATACCGTCTTCCAGCTGAGACTTAAGCTCTGGGAAGTCATTCGAATCGAATGTTGGTACTTTACCCGCGTCTAGTTGGCGGTTGTAGTCTTTCGCTAGCTTAATCACGATACCTGATAGCAGGATAATCGCCACCAAGTTAACAATCGCCATTAGGCCCATCGATACGTCAGCCAGTGCCCATACCGTTGGTAACGTCGCTAGAGAACCGAACATAACCATACCCAGAACAACGATACGGAACAGCACTAGGCCCTTCTTGTTGTTGTGCTCAAGGAAGATAAGGTTCGTTTCAGCGTACGAGTAGTTTGCAATGATTGAAGTGAAAGCGAAGAAGAAAATCGCTACCGCTACAAAAATGCCGCCCCATTCGCCCACTTGTGCTGTTAGTGCACGTTGCGTTAGTTCGATACCCGTTACTTCACCGTGTGGTACATACTCACCAGACATCAGGATGATTGCGACTGTTGCTGAACAGATAACAATGGTATCCATGAACACGCCTAGCATTTGCACGTAACCTTGTGATGCTGGGTGCGGTGGGTAAGGCGTAGCAGAAGCTGCTGCGTTTGGCGCAGAACCCATACCCGCTTCGTTCGAGAACAAACCACGTTTGATGCCGTTAATCATCGCTTGTGCGATTGCGTAACCTAGGCCACCCGCTGCTGCTTCTTGCAGACCGAATGCACTCTTGAAGATAAGAGCCAGTACTTCAGGCACTTTCTCGATGTTCGCGAACATCACATACATAGCGATCGCTAGGTAAGCCAATGCCATGATTGGAACGATGATTTCTGCTGTGCGTGCAATCTTACGGATACCACCGAAGATAACGAACGCAGAGATGATTACGATACCAACACCAACGTAGCTACGCTCAAGGTCGAATGCCGTATTCATTGCGCTTGCAATCGCGTTCGCTTGAACCGCGTTGAATACAAGACCAAATGCAATGATGAGGAAGATAGAGAATAGAACCCCCATCCAACGCATGCCTAGGCCTTTCTCCATGTAGTATGCAGGGCCGCCGCGGTAGTTACCGTCGTTATCACGCGTTTTGTATAGCTGTGCCAGTGTGCTTTCTGCAAACGATGTTGCCATACCTAGCATTGCGATTAGCCACATCCAGAAGATAGCACCAGGGCCACCAGCGGTTAGTGCTACAGCAACACCTGCCATGTTACCCGTACCTACACGAGCAGCGAGACTAGTACAAAGAGCTTGGAAAGAAGAGATACCAGCACTGTCTGCTTTACGGCTGTTTCTAAGAACAGAGAACATGTGGCCGAAATGGCGGAATTGAATGAAGCCTAGTCGTACAGTGAAGTAGATACCCACACCAACCAGTAAGTAAACTAAGATAGATCCCCAAAGGAGATCGTTCATCAAATTGATTAAGTCTGTCACGTGAACCTCGTAATTGAGTTTAAGCACCGATCATGCTTCCTAGCCTTCCTCTTAATCGCCTATGCCTCTGTCAATGTTGTGTCGGCACTCTTGTTATATTCTTGCGGCGATTGAGACTGTAAATGTCGCTTCATGCATCCATTTTACGTATCAGTGTATTTTTTGACGGGCGGATAATGCAGCGAGACGGCCTAAAAATCAATATGCAAATACACTTATATTAAAATGACATTTCACTAATAACACACCTTTTGTTAACACAACTTTCAACAATGCAGCCCAATAAAAGTCACATTATCGGGACATAATATCAACAACAGCCACGGCACTACCCCAACAAGAACACCATCCTATAAAAATGACGTCAGCCTAGGTTTTACAAGGTATAGTGAAGATCTTCGTTTTTTTCTAGGCCAATGAGATCCCTATACCGCACGGTACTATGTGCACTTCAATGCATTGTAGTCAAAACGCTATTCCATTCGCACAATGAATTAACATTCAATAACCCCCAATTTAATCGTTTACTTAGGTTTGTTTGCCTGTTTTTTATACATAATAATTCTCACAATGTGTGAGCATGCATGAGAAAATAGAACAAAAGCTTCATGGATTTGAAACAAATGAGAAACAAATCAAAGTTATTGTGAACCTAAATATGATATTTATTGGTTCGTAAGAACTAATCCCACGGAAGGAGATATGGCTTATGGATAGCTTTCAATTCGATGAAGTATCAGAACTAGAAATGCCTCGTGTAACTCAAAAATCACGCTCGAAACCACTCAAGCGTAAGTGGCGTGAAATCGAAGCCATCAACGATCGTAGGCAGCTTGAGAAAGAGCTGAGAGAGATGAACCTAGGTCTTGATTTTAGCCTTGACGATATAAAACTTTAATCAGCACGATAAGAAATCAGATAGCAAAAGGCACCTATATAGGTGCCTTTTTTATTTTTTGAGGTAGTTAATCCGCTCAAAGCGCCATTTGGAAACCAACCCTCTAATATAGAGGACACCTAAAATAGGTGCACCTCAACATTACAACGGGCTAAACACACTCTTGTTCATTTTGTCGAACCCGAGCCGCGAGTTGGCGATATTGATCGGCGATGGTCTCTCCAAAAACAGGGTCATCTTCCGGTTGAAGCCATTGAGACTCCACTTCTTGCCAATCTTTCACCGTGAACGCCTCAACAATCATGGGTAGCACATGCTTCTCTTCATATTCCATGTGCTTTCGCTGAGCCTTAACAAACGCTTCAAGCTGCTCAATAAAGACTTGCTGAGGAACCACCGCATCTTGAAGGATCATATCGACCAAACCTAAAAAGTCCGCCGTTTTCTCAGAAAGCAATTGATGCTCTAACTCCAAGTCTTCAATCGCTTGCTCGCTGCCATATTGCTTAAGATAGTAGCGATAAATGACGTCTTCTTTAGGGTGATGCACTTTGTCTGAATGGTTCATAAGGTAATGAACCACCTCTGCGATCAGGCTATAGTTTATTTCTCGCTCCTGTTTCAGAAACTCTAACTTACTGTTGAGTATCGCGAGTAAACGAGCCATATAGCCATGCTCTCGTCTTATCCTTTCAATCATCATAGTATTGCACTCCATTACACCTACTATTTATAAGTGTATACGAATATGCTGATTTATGATTTGACCCTGCTCAGAAAACCACCAATCTACACTTCTGTTGGTAAACGCCAGTCAATAGGTTGTTGATCCATAGAAGAAAGCAGCTTGTTGGTTGTAGAGAAATGCTGACAACCGAAGAATCCACGGCGTGCCGATAATGGCGATGGGTGAGGTGCAACCAACACATGATGCTTGTCGTCATCAATCGCTTGACCTTTCTTCTGGGCGTGTGCGCCCCACAACAAAAAGATGATCGGTTCAGAGCGCTGATTGAGCTCAGCAATAATGGCATCGGTAAAGGTTTCCCAGCCACACTTAGCATGTGAGTGTGCTTTTGCCTCTTCGACTGTAAGGACTGTGTTCAACATCAACACCCCTTGCGATGCCCAAGAATCGAGATAACCATGACTAGGAATCTCAAAGCCCTCTATATCTTGTGCAAGCTCTTTGTACATATTGCGTAGAGAAGGTGGGATTTTCACACCAGGAAGCACTGAGAATGCTAAGCCGTGAGCTTGGTTAGCACCGTGATAAGGATCTTGCCCTAAGATAACCACTCGCACGGATTCGAAAGGCGTCATATCAAAGGCACTGAACACCTGTTCTTGTGGCGGGTAGACGGTTTTACCACTATTACGTTGCTGTTCAACAAACGCGAGGACACTCTGAAAGTACTCTTTATCACGTTCATCATTAATAATGGATTCCCAAGTCTTTGGTGCGCTCATCGTTTTACTTCCCAATCATCAAGGTTTCTAGCGGCTTTCGCCAGACAAAAAAATAGCTGTATCGGCTAACTGTCCTAAATAAGGCTCTAGTTATACCTCATACAGCTATCAATAAACATGATGTGTAGGGTTCACTTGTTGATGAATCATAATAATCAGTTCAAGTTGTGCTTATCTCGATTAACCACTTTTCTGCTGTGTACGATGGTGGCCGTGGTTATGCACGTGACGGTTTGGTGTAGGTAAACGGCGTGCGACAGCAATAGTTGAAGTTTGGGTGATTGAATACATAAAGGCACCTCCTCTAAGACATCGTGAACTACATATTCACTTTAATACTATGAAAGAAAGGTGCCAATTTTTAGAAATAGACGGAAATAAATTTCCCCCTCTATTATTACGCTTGTTCGCTCGCTAGCGTTGCTGAGCGATGAAACATTCTAAGTTGTTGAATTTCCTCTTTCCAGATCGTCGAATCAATGGTTTCCAAGATAAGAGGGATACCATTAAAGCGAGAATCAGAGGCAATATACTCAAAACAATCCCAGCCAATTTCGCCTTTTCCTAAAGAATGGTGTCGATCGACTCGGCTCGCGAACTCAGCTTTTGAATCATTGATGTGCATTGCTCTTAGATAGTGCATACCCACGATGCGGTCGAACTCAGCAAAAGTATGCTCACACGCCTCTTTTGTACGTAAGTCATAGCCAGCAGTAAACGTATGGCAGGTGTCTAAGCACACACCCACACGTGACTTATCTTCTACCTGCTCGATAATCTCGGCTAGATGTTCAAACTTCCAACCCAGATTAGTGCCCTGCCCAGACGTATTCTCGATCACTGCGATTACGTCAGGTACCGCTTGATGAGCTAGGTTGATCGATTCAGCGATCTTCGCCAAACATTCGCTTTCTGAGATTTTCTTTAAATGACTCCCAGGATGAAAATTCAAAAGCGTTAGTCCAAGTTGATTACAACGCTCCATTTCATCAATAAAAGCCGCGCGTGATTTCTCTAGCTTCTCTTCTTCTGGCGCTCCTAGGTTAATCAGGTAGGAGTCATGAGGAAGAATGTGCTCAGCACCGTAGCCCAACATTTTGCAATTGGCTTTAAAGGCACTAATGGTTTTCGCTTCTAGTGGTTTTGCCGCCCACTGTCTCTGGTTCTTGGTAAACAGTGCAAACGCATTGGCACCTATTTCACGTGCACGCATAGGCGCCTGATCAACACCACCAGCAGCCGACACATGAGCGCCAATAAACTTAATATTTGTTTCCGGTTTTGAGGATGAATTATTGTTTGTCATTAAATCACTTTACACTTTCAGAATGCTTAATAAATAAAGGGTCGTATCGGTTGTAGTTCAATAAAAACACAACAAATGTAGTAAACTTACAACAAATATGACTGTTAAATATTTTTTATACTTTAAAATATTTTGTAATTACTTTGTTTTTAAAGGTTTTATTGATTTACCTCAATATAATCACCTTTGTAAAAATATGGTTTTTGGTTGTTTTTTGACTTGAATCAATGTTAACCTTACTAATATTAGGTATATATTACCCAGCTCAATAAAAATCGAAAGTTAACACCATAATCAAACCACATTCAGTGGACTAGGAGATAGTTATGATCCAAGGTATTCAAATTACTAAAGCAGCAAACGATGACCTACTAAACTCAATCTGGCTACTAGATAGCGAGAAGAATGAAGCTCGTTGTGTTGTTGCTACTGCAGGTTTCGAAGCTGACCAAGTTATCTCAGCTGCAGACCTAGGCGAGTACGAAAGCCGTGAAGTTGCAATCGAAGCAGCACCACGCATCGAAGGTGGTCAACACCTAAACGTTAACGTTCTTAAGCGTGAAACGCTAGAAGACGCAGTTGCTCACCCAGAGAACTACCCACAGCTAACTATCCGTGTATCGGGTTACGCTGTACGTTTCAACTCTCTAACAACTGAACAGCAACGTGACGTTATCGCACGTACGTTCACTGAGTCTCTATAATTTTTAGAGCTTAAATTAGAATACAAAAACGGCGCTCATTGAGCGCCGTTTTTATTTGTTCGAAAAACAAATGGACGTTACGGTTGAACTCGACGAAGCACAGCTTTTAGCGCTTCAAAATCGTTATCAAGATCTTCAGACAACAATTCCATCGCCGCGTGTTTTGCTAGCGGGCCAGGCAGTTCGATATCAGAACCTAGGATGTCATCAACCACTTCTTTGAATTTCGCTGGGTGTGCTGTACACAGGAACAAGCCAGTTTCGTTCTCTTGCAGTTGCTCTTCCAGTAGACGGTAAGCAATCGCACCATGTGGTTCACATAGGTAACCTTGTGCTTTTAGGTCGCGAACTGACTCAGCGCTCTGCTCGTCAGATACTTTACCTTTGCCTAGTGTATCTAAGCCCCAACCTTTCAGTTGGCAAAGCTCTTCGATACGAGGCCAGTTGTTTGGTTGGCTTACGTCCATCGCGTTCGATGTTGTCGCAACAGTCGGTTTTGGATCCCACTGACCTGTTTCTAGGTAACGAGGAACAGTGTCATTTTCGTTAGTTGCTGCGATAAAACGCTTAACAGGTAGACCTAGCGCTTTAGCCAATAGACCAGCCGTTAGGTTACCAAAGTTACCACTTGGTACAGAGATAACGAGGTTTTCACGTTGCTCTTTAGTCAGCTGAGAAGCCGCCTCAAAGTAGTAACAGATCTGAGCCATTAAACGGCTGATGTTGATCGAGTTTGCCGAGTTAAGACCGATCTCTTTACGCAGTTCAGCGTCATCAAATGAGTCTTTAACTAGAGCCTGACACGCATCAAAGTCACCATCAATCGCCACAGTGTGGATGTTCTTGCCAAGCGTACAGAACAGCTTCTCTTGCAGTGGGCTGATCTTGCCTTTCGGGTAAAGAATCACAACATTGATGTCTTCCATGCCGTAGAAAGCATGCGCAACCGCCGCACCAGTATCACCTGATGTTGCCGTTAAGATAGTGATTTGACCACCATCAGAAACAGCTGCTAAAGATTGAGCCATAAAGCGGCCACCGAAATCTTTAAACGCCAGTGTTGGACCGTGGAAAAGCTCAAGCGCGTAAACGCCGTCTTTTACTTGGTTGATTGGTGCAGGGAATTGGAACGCTGCATCCACCATTTGGTCGATCTGTTCTTTTGGTAATTCATCACCAATCAATGCTGACAGAATCTTTGAGCTACGAGGGACAAAGTCCTCTGCTAGCAGCGCATCGATATCATCAAACTTTGGCAGTTCAGATGGGAAAAATAGACCTTGATTACGGCCTAATCCTTGACGAACGGCTTGGCCAAAAGAGACTTGTTCATCATTTTCTTTGATGTTGTACAGTTTCATAACTCACTTCCTGTAACGATCGAACCCTGCTTATCTAGGCGACAAACGTGAACGAATCCTTCTTCATTTTGTACGTAATTTTGTTCTAACCAGCGTGCAACACGCTCGGCGACATCTTGTTCTTTGCAAATGCTAAATAGAGTTGGACCACTACCAGAAATACCAGTAGCCAGTGCCCCAGCTGACAGCGCGTATTTACGAGCATCAGCAAACCCTGGAAGCAGTTTCTCACGATATGGTTCAGCGATCACGTCTTTGATCATCTTCGCCGCCAGTTCAGGTTGACCTGAATGACACGCGTGGATAAAGCCCGCTAAGTGACGACCATGAGCAATAATATCCTGACGACGATATTGAGATGGTAGGATCTCTCTCGCTTCAGCCGTTGAAACCTTAATACCCGGATAAGCCATTACCCAGTACCAGTCGTCAAAACACGGTACTTCTTGGCTGATGATGCCTAGCTCTTCAAGCATGAGCTGCACACCACCAAGGTAACATGGCGCAACGTTATCGTAGTGAATACCACCTGAAATCTTGCCTTCCATTTCACCCATCAGAGTAAGCAGTTCAGTTTCATTCAGGGGCTGACCGTGAAAACGGTTTAGCGCATCCAGTGCCGCGACGATTGAACATGCACTAGAACCCAAACCTGAACCGATAGGCATGTTCTTTTCTAGTGTCATTTCTAAAGGCTTTAGCGTAACGCCTTTTTTATCAAGCTCTCTCGAGAACACCACCCAGCAGTCGTAAACGATGTTTTCTTTTGCTTCAGTTGGCAGCTTAGAAACAAAGCTGCCTGCAGCTTTAAGTGAGAATGGTTCATCACCGGCTTTAACCATAACTCGGTCACCTAGCAGCGTGCCATCCACTGGAGACACAGCGGCCCCCAGCACATCAAACCCTACACTGACATTACCGATTGATGCAGGAGCATAAACGACAACATCCATATCACTTGAACTCATTCTTAAACTCCTAATTTCCAACCAAGAGTACGCATCACATCAGAGAATACGCCAGCAGCTGTTACTTCAGTACCCGCGCCGTAGCCACGCAGTACTAGAGGGATTGGTTGGTAGTAACGGCTGTAGAATGCTAATGCGTTCTCGCCATCTTTAATCTTGAACATTGGGTCGTCGCCATCAACAGCAGCGATACGAACCTTACACTTACCTTCAGCGATTTCACCCACATAACGAAGTACTTTACCTTCTTCTGCTGCGATAGCTGACTGCTCTTTGAAGTAAGCATCCGCTTCTGGTAGGCGAGCCATGAACTCTTCAACCGTACCTGAATCATCAAAACCCGGTGGCAGAGCTTGGTCTACTTCAACATCTTCAAGTTCAAGCGCCATGCCTGCTTCACGAGCAAGAATAAGCAACTTACGCGCCACATCCATACCAGATAGATCATCTCGAGGATCCGGTTCAGTGAAGCCGTTATCTTTTGCAATATTGGTTGCCTGGCTCAGTGTCATACCTTCATCAAGCTTGCCGAAGATGTAAGACAGTGAACCTGAAAGAATGCCGTTGAACTTCTCAAGTTCATCACCTGCAGAGATAAGGTTCTGTAGGTTTTCGATGACCGGTAGACCTGCACCTACTGTTGTCTCGTACATCAGCTTACGACGTGAGTTGCGTGCAACTTCACGAAGCTGATGGTAGTAAGCCATGCTTGCTGTGTTTGCTTTCTTGTTTGGTGTTACTACGTGGAAACCAGCCGCTAGGAAATCAGCGTACTGCGCCGCAATACCTTCGCTAGACGTACAATCAACCAATACTGGGTTGATGATGTGGTTACGTTGAACCAAAGCCGCTAAACGCGCTAGGCTGAACTCTTCAGTCGCACTCGACATACGGTCACGCCACTGCTCTAACGGTAGACCATCGCTGTCTAGCAACAAACCTTTACTGTTTGCTAAACCACATACGCGAATCACGATGCCTTTTTCAGCCAGTTTGCCTTGCTGACGTTGGATCTGGTCAACAAGCTCGCCACCAACACCGCCGACACCCACAACGAATACATCTAGGAAGTGCTTAGAGTTAAATAGGTTCTCGTGACACGCTTTGATTGCTTCAGAGATTTTGTCTTCAGGGATAACCGCTGAAATAGCGCGCTCTGAAGAACCTTGAGCAATAGCAACAATGTTGACGTTCACTTCAGCTAAAGAAGAGAAGAACTGAGATGCTACGCCACGTGAAGTGCGCATACCGTCACCCACCAGCGTTACAATCGCAACGTCATCCATGAACTCAACCGGCTCTAACAGGCCATCTTTAAGTTCAAGTTCAAACGCGTCTGACAACACTTGTTTCGCTTTCACCTTATCAGCCGATTCAATACAGAAGCTGATGCTGTACTCAGAAGAAGATTGAGTAATAAGGACAATAGAAACGCCAGCAGAAGACATCGCGCCGAATACACGACTCGCCATACCTACCATGCCCTTCATGCCTGGGCCTGATACGTTAACCATGGTTAGGTCACTTAGCGTAGTGATGCCTTTGATTGCTAGGTTGTCTTCGCCAGTGTCTTGGCCAATCAAAGTACCTGCGCCTTGTGGGTTGAAGCTGTTTTTGATCAGACAAGGAATGTGGAATTGCGCAATAGGAGCAATGGTTTTCGGGTGTAGAACCGAAGCACCAAAGTAAGAAAGCTCCATCGCCTCTTGGTAGCTAAGAGACTTGAGCAGACGAGCATCATCAACTAAGCGTGGGTCACAGTTGTAAACGCCATCGACATCAGTCCAGATTTCACAGCAATCAGCACGTAGACACGCCGCTAACACAGCCGCTGAGTAGTCAGAACCATTACGACCTAGTGTGACTAGCTCACCTTTTTCATTACCCGCAGTAAAGCCAGGCATGATGTTAACGTGACCTTTAGGAAGTGGAGATTGTTGGAAGTTCTGAGTAGAGACATCCACATCGACCATAGCTTCAAGGTGATCGCCTTTAGCGTATAGGTATTGGACAGGGTCAATCAGGCTTGCTGGTTGGCCTTTCGCTTCCAGTACCGCTTTCATTAACTGGATAGAGATTCGCTCACCTTTACTGATGATGCGAGCATTAACGTGGTTCGGGCACATACCAAGTAGGTTGATGCCATTCACGAACTGCTTTAGCTGAGCAAGAGAGGTATCCACCTGCTCTTGAAACGCGGCACCATCGATAGAAGGCACGACCGCTTTGATCTCTGCAAACAGTGTGTTAAATGAAGATTCGATCTCTGTAATCTGTGCGTCTGCTTCACCATTTTTAAGTGCAGCTTCAATTACAGCGACCAACTTATTGGTTGTTTTTCCTGGAGCCGATAGTACAACGGCTAGCTCTTCTTGCTGGGCATTATTAGCGATGATATCAGCCGCTCGTAAAAAACGATCTGCATCAGCTAATGATGAACCTCCAAACTTTAAAACGCGCATCCCTTTCTCCATAAGTCATAAAAATGGTACAAAAAAAGGCCTGTATCTTGTTGGATACAGGCCTTTTTTTAAAAATCCGTTACTTAGCAGCCTGCCCCAACAATGTTAATGTCGGTAATAATAATGGTTGTGGTCATTACTAGGTGGCTTACGTGCTGCATATCAAATTCTCTGCTTGTGCTTTACTCTACGTGTATCAATTTTTACCACTGGACGTCAATGAAAAGTTGCGTTTTTTTTACATTCGCACCGTTTTTCAGAGCAAACCGTCATTTAAGGGATAAAACACCCTGTATAAACCTTCACTTAAGATACTGGATTTACTCATTGAACAGGCAAGAGTGATCAATCGCATATATAGTCATAACAAAATGCTATATCGATTGTGCAGCGAACGTACAAGTTCTGTGCTTTAATTGAACGATAACGTTCGAAGAACAATAATAATGACATCAGGAGTGGGAAATGAAGAGATTACTTATTCTTTTGGCTTTTGCTATGCCTGTTGTTTGTTCAGCGAATAGCTTGCCTCTACTACCCAGCCAGATCGATAGTTCTTCTCATAAATTCTTTATCTCCACACAAAACGCGTCGAGTGAAAGCTTCGATACTTGGAAGATAGACAGTGGCTACTCTTATAGCTTGTTTTCAGATGTGGATCTTTACGTCGGTACACGTATCCATAGTGCGGCACTGAAACAGGAAAGTGGATTCTTGAGTGGTGTCAGTTATCAGTTCTCAGAAAGAGTCTCTTTTAACAGTTCTCTACACACCTATAAAGACGAGACCGAAGACAATGAGAAATCGGTAGCCGCAGAGGTTTCCAGCCGAGTGCAACTAACAGATAACCTAGATTTGCATGCCACCCTTGATTATGAAGAGTGGCAGCAAGGTGTTGAAGTGGGACTAGGGTTTCGCTTTTAGTCTCTTTAGCTTGTTCTTTATTAACAGATTAGTGCGGATTGAGATTCAAACTTTTAGTACATCACAAACCATTCCCCGTTCTAATCTATCAACGGCATTCAATTTGAGTCAGTTACGATTCAATTAACAACTCAGATGAAATTAACACACCATTCCAATCGGCATAAATATAGTCACCAGGCTGAATCAGTTGATTATGTATAGAGAGCGTCACATTCACTTGGCCGACACCGCGTTTCTCTGTTTTGAATGGCGATGCACCTAACGCTTGAACGCCAAGGTCCATTTGCGACATCATGCCAACATCACGCACCGCACCGTTCACAATCACGCCTTCCCAACCATTTTCTATTGCGAGAATAGCGAGTTGATCGCCAAGCAGCGCCTTCTGGCATGAGCCATTACCGTCAACGACAAGCACTTTGCCACAGCCGTCGGTCTCTAAAACCTCGCGAACCTTGGAATTATCGTGATAACAACGAACTGTTACAATTTTTCCAAAGAACGCACCACGTTGGCCGAAGTTCTGCAATGGCATGTTCAGTAGGGTGACTTCGCTTTCAAACTCATCACACAAGTCGGGTGTTATATCGTGCATATATCCTCCGTGAGTAAGGCGTTACCAGTTATGTCAGGCTAGCCTCTATGCTTTTATATGTTATTAAAATTAATCCTTTGTTTTCATTGTTCTATGCTCAATTTATTACTCAATAAAGGTTGATTGAGCATATTTATCTACTAGACTCTTAAGACAGCTTTCAGCTTCCTTGGTTCATAATCCGGTCTTTAGCAGGCAAGATGTGCGAAGCATCTCGAATAATCATTCTTGTTTTGGTGCTAAATAGTCACCATAACATTGGTTAAGTTGTAGCCATACTATTAAAGTTTGTTGCGATACGGCAATTGATGTAAATCAACAAAGTGAATGGAATTAACATTCTCGCGTTGTTAGCATGCTGTTAACATTATAGAATCCACTCCAATCACTAAAAGAATGATTGAAAGGCGTACTGGATCTACGTTATTGGGCAATACTTCAAGGAAGGCAGATAGCTGGAAGTAAGTGTTTTTTTGAAAACTTTAAGTTATCATCAAAAATACATTACCTGTATGTTATGTTTTTGCCTAGAATTTATTCTATTAGCACAGTTTCGTCACAAATTTAGGTACCGCCAAATGCAAACCCCGCAGATTCTTATCGTTGAAGATGAGCAAGTAACTCGTAACACTCTAAAGAGTATTTTTGAAGCAGAGGGATATGCTGTTTTTGAGGCTAGCGACGGTGAAGAGATGCACCAAGTGCTATCTGACAACCAAGTTAACCTTGTAATTATGGACATCAACCTTCCAGGTAAGAATGGCCTACTACTTGCACGTGAACTACGTGAGCAAGCAAACGTAGCGCTTATGTTCTTAACTGGTCGCGATAATGAAGTTGATAAGATCCTTGGCCTAGAGATCGGCGCTGATGACTACATCACTAAGCCTTTCAACCCTCGTGAACTGACTATCCGTGCACGCAACCTTCTGAACCGTTCTATGAGCACAAGCTCTGTTCAAGAAGAGAAGCGTAGCGTTGAGAAGTACGAGTTCAACGGTTGGGTACTAGATATCAACAGTCGTTCTCTGGTTAGCCCAGATGGCGAAGGCTACAAGCTACCTCGTTCAGAGTTCCGTGCTCTACTTCACTTCTGTGAGAACCCAGGTAAGATCCAAACACGTGCAGACCTTCTTAAGAAGATGACTGGCCGTGAGCTTAAGCCACACGATCGTACTGTAGACGTAACAATCCGTCGTATTCGTAAGCACTTTGAATCTGTTTCTGGTACGCCAGAAATCATCGCAACGATTCACGGTGAAGGCTACCGCTTTTGTGGTGACCTAGAAGACTAATTCGATTCGCGCTTCTTACCATTTAGCACTACTCACCAGTAAGTGTTATTAACAATAGAAGCGTCATCAATAGTTATTAAAAAGGGAGAATGCCAACGCATTCTCCCTTTTTTATTGTTCTTAATTGGATAAGGTTTTAGTAAACCGTATCCACCTTAACGTCTTTCTCTACTAACCACTTCACGGTTTCGCCATCTTTAAGTTCAACCGCTACATCAACAGGCTTGTCGCTGTCGATCTCTAGCTGCCATACAAACGCGACTTCCCATTGAGTTTCACTGTGTGTTCTTAAATCAAGATCGTCAGCCGTTACCAACAAGGTGTCTGCACCCTGTTTAACCGTAACACTCTCAACCGCAAGCGTTGCTGGCAGTTGTGAATCTGACTCTAGGTAGATAGAACCATGCAGGGTCTTATCTTGAGTCTCGCCAATCGTTGGCATCTTGTTGTGCCAAAGGTTGCTTTTCATGGTAACTGTTGCCGCAGATACTTCGACTTGATTATCTTGCTGCCATTCTACTTGTGGCGTAGAACAACCCGCTAATGCCACTACACATGCGGCGAATGCTAATTTTTTCATTATTCTTCTACCTTTGATTTAACCAACTCTTTAAAACTTCAATGTCATTCTGGTATTCGTTATTTATCTCATCAACCCAATCTGAAATGTTCTCCCACCACGCAGGCAAATCTGGAGATTGAGCTTTCTGGGCAACTTGTTGGATGCGTTTCAGACCAATAGAACCTGCAGCACCTTTAATCTTATGTGCCTCAGAAACGATACTGGCTTTATCTTTCGCGACCATGTTGGAGTTCAATATTTCCATATACTCCGGCATCATATCTTCGAACATCGCGATGCTATCCAAAACCGGTTTCGATCCAACAATATCAACATAAGACTCTAGCATATCAATATCAAGCAAAGTGGTATCAATTTCTGAAAGAAAAGACTTACTCGCGTCGACTTTATCAATGCTCTCAACCTTATCGGTGCCCGCTACCTTCTCAATTACCTCTGGTGCATCTTCGATAAGTTCACTGATGACATCTTGGATAGCTCGAACCGACAAAGGTTTACTGATCGCTTCGTCCATGCCTTTCTGGAAGTACTCTTGCTTGTTGTTTAATACGTTCGCAGTTAACGCCACCAAAGGCGGTAGCTGGCTGTATTTCTCGCGGTAGTATTGAGCAATATCGAAACCCGTCATATCTGGCAGTTGGATATCCAACAACACCAAATCATAGTCTTCAGGATTGAAAGCAATTTGCGCCTCTTTACCCGTCATCACGACTGTCACTTCATGGCCAAGGCTTTCAAGTAGAGAGCGAGCCACTGTGATATTGAGTTCAATGTCTTCGACCATAAAGATCTTAAGATTCGACTGTTTTCTTGGCGTTTTGATCAGAGCCTGAGTATCGTGATTCACTGGAACTCGAATCGAAACCGTAAAGGTACTGCCAAAGCCCTCTTCACTGATGACTTCAATGTGGCCATCCATCATATTAATTAGCTGTTGAGAGACAGCGAGACCAATACCCGTGCCGACAGCGTGCAAGTTGTCCGTGCCCGATTTCACCTGATAGTACATCGCGAAGATCTTCTCGATTTCACTTTCAGGGATACCAATACCAGTATCTTCCACTTCCATCGTAATGTTGGCAAAGTCACCATCAATGTCGGCGCTGACTGTCATCACCACTCCACCATCTTTGGTGAACTTCATCGCGTTACTAACAAGGTTCCACAGTACCTGTCTAAGACGAGTACCATCCACCTCAACAGCAGCTGGAAGATCAGACAATCTTTCTAGATCGAACCTTAACCCTTTCTGCTCAGCCATCAACGCAGAGATACTTTCGATCTCGACAACGAAATCTTCAAAGTTAATAGGCGTAGGGAAGAGTTCAAGCTTACGGCGGTCGAACTTATCCATATCAATAATATCGTTGAAGATATTACCCAGTGTCACCGCGCTCACCTTGATGGTTTGCATCTGCTTGCGCTGTTCGGTGGTCAGTTGGCTATCAAGCAGCATGCGGCTCAAGCCAATGATGCCGTTGAGCGGCGTTCTTAACTCGTGGCTAATAGTTGAGATAAAGGTGGTCTTATCGCGGCTGGCTTTTTCTAACGACTCTTGATGCTCTTTACGTTCAGTAATATCGCGGCCAAAACCAACCAAGCCCAAGTGACGACCATCTTTGCTGTAGAAAGGCACTTTACGCAGTTCGAAGTAACTCTTGCGGCCATCTGGGTATTCAAGCCATTGGTCATAAGTCAGTGCTTGGTTGTCAGCAAATACTTTCTTATCGGTTTCAACAACTTGCTGAGCGACCTCTTTACTGTAAACATCCCAAGGAGTTAAACCAACTAGCTCTTTTTCTGTTTTACCAGTGAGCTCTTCAACCGCACGGTTACAACCAGAAAACACACCATCTTCATTACGGTAGTAAATAAGGTCAGGCGAGGCATCGATAAACGAGCGTAACAGTGCAGTACGTTCTGCGAGTTCAAGCTGAGTACGCTCGCGCTGGAACACCTCGTTTTCGAGATCTTGCATTGCTTCTGCGCGCGCTTCTTCCGCTTTTTCACGCTCTTCAATTTCTTGATTAAGCTTCTCGATATTGAGCTGCATTTTATTGTTGAGTTCTTGGTCTCGCTCACGCATGTCGCCAAGTTTAGAGACCAATTTCGCTAACCTTTGACGTGATTCTTCCAACTGGTCCACGACCACTGACAGAAAATAAACCGCCCAAGGCGTGATCACTAAACCGAAGAAAACTGAACGGACAATGTCGATGTCATCAACATTGCCTTTGAGTGCAAGGGTGATACCGACTTGCACAACAACAGCGAGGGCAACAAGCGCTAGGGCGAGTAAGATAGAAAAGCGGACAATCCCCAGTTTTACGAGTAGATCCACGTAATACTGGGCAAGATTTTTCATGGGTTTCATTTAACGCTCCATGCGATAAGACTAGCAACATTCTACCCTGTTTGAAGATGGGAGGTAAGCTAGCTACATCACACGCAGCAAGTGTTCAGCGGTAATTTCGAAGGTTAATTAACCAATACAAATACTAACTAAGCAAAAATAGCCGGGGATAATCAAATTGCCAATTTTATAGCGTTAGCGAATTGAGTATGGATGCACCATTGAACGGTTGCGACCGTCTGATTTCGCTTGATACAACGCACTATCAGCCAAGGCAACAGCCGATTCCATTTCATCATCAGGTGTAGGAATGTAAGAGATAATACCAATACTCACCGTGATGAATTCAGAGACTGTCGACTTCTCATGCGCAAGTTCCAATTTTAGGACTTCATCATGAATACGCTGCGCCACCAGCTGAGCACCTTCGGTCGTTGTATTTGGCAGAATAAAACCGAACTCTTCACCACCATAACGAGCCACACAATCAGATGAACGATTCAACACCTGCTTAAATGCCTGAGAAACCTGAATCAAAGCATCATCGCCTTGTTGGTGTCCGTAAAAGTCGTTGTAGCCTTTAAAGAAGTCGATATCACATAGCATGATCGTCAGTGGCAGCTTCTCACGCACATGATAATGCCACAGTGTAGAGAGCTGTTCATCGAAACGACGTCGGTTAGACACTTTAGTCAGGCTATCCATAAAGCTGAGGCGTTCAAGTTCAAGGTTGGCTTCTTCAAGCTTTTGTTCTGCTAGATAACGCTCTGTAATATCACGCGCCATGATCAACACACCATTAGTGCTCGATGCTGGATCTCTAAACGGTGATTTGACTACATCATACCAAGTAAATGTTCCATCACTTGAGACCACTTTGTCGATATAACGCAGTGATTTACTTTGATGAAGCACTTGATGATCGGTTTCTGATATTCGCGTATAGATGCTATGTGGCACCACATCTTGTAAACGTTTACCGATCAAGTCACTGACTTCAGAGATACCCAGCGCAGCCACAAATGGTTTATTACACGCTTGATAAACCATGTTTTCATTAAAGATACCAATCGAGTCTGGGCTGGCCTCCAGGAGGTTTTGCAAGATGGTGTCACGCTGCGCAAGTGCCACTTCGGTATCTTTTCGCTTCTCCATCTCGCCACGCAGTTTCTGCTGCATGTCATGCCAATCGGTCACATCATGGCTAATAGAGAGCGTGCCGATGGTTTCTCCATCTTGGGAAAGCAGCACACTTTGGTAGGTTTCAAGCAAGCAGCTTTTTCCATCTTGATCTGTAGTCCAAGAGCGTTCACTTACACGACCTTTTAATACTCCACCAGAAACACTCAGGGTGCCCTCTTCAGCACGACCATGCCAAAACTTTTTAAACGAGCGATTACTCGTCACTAACTGACCTTTCTGATCTTTCACGTAGATCAGCTCAGACAAAGAATCCAAAGCGGTACGAGCAACATTCAGTTCTCGAACTTCTTGGGACAGTTCTTCGTTAGTGTTTTTATAAGGTGAGGCGTGAATCATCCAAGCCTGCTTATTTCTAAAATGGATCTTACGACCGATCAAGTTGATCTTGAACGACTCAAATTCAGAAAGCGCCCACAGGGAGACCTGCTCGAAGGCTCGAGAGTTGATGTGGTTGGTTAAGTAGTGACGAAAGCTGTTCTCGCTTTCCACAGTAGGAAAGCGAAAATTAACACCGATTTGGCGGATACCAAGCAACTGCATGGCTTGGCGATTGGCATAGAGTATTTCGCCACTTCGAACATCAACAAAGTAGAGTGGCGACGGGGTAGCAAGTAGAAGCGTTTCGATATGCGACTGATAACGAGAATAGAGATGCCAGCAGATGAGAGCAATCAGCAATACAACAACGATATAAATACCGTAGCCATACGCCCTGTCCCACAACCAAGTCATTACCAGTTCCATTTACTCTCAATCTATACCATAAAATCTGTTAGGGAAATGTTACCACTATTTATTGGTTTTATCTGCTGCTACCTACAGTCACCCATTTCTATTAATTGGCCGCGTTTAAAACAGGCAACGTGTACTCGAATGTAGAGCCCGTTTTGATGCCTTGAGCACCGGTTTTATCCAACGAACGACCTATTTCAGTCATCGCTAACCAGCGGTTCTCACACCATAAAGGAGAAAGTAAGGTTGGGCGTCTCGCCGCTGAAGAAACACGGTGATAAACCACGTCCGCAGGCGTGCGTTGAATGATCTCACTCGCGATATCGATGTACTCTTCAAGGCTTGGGGCTTCTAGCTTTCCTGCCTTCCACGCCTTAGCCATGGTACTGCCCTCTACTATATGAAGGCCGTGCAGCTTAATACCATCGGTGCCAACGGCTAATACCTTGTCTAAGGTTTCAAGGTTATCCGCTTTAGTTTCTTTTGGTAGACCAACAATCAGGTGAGTACACACCTTGATACCTAAAGCGCGTGCGCGTTGGGTGATCGTTTCATACACCGCAAAATCGTGGCCGCGGTTAATTCGCTTGAGGGTTTTATCATTGGCGGTTTGCAGGCCAAGCTCGAGCCAAATCTCATAGCCTTGTTTAACGTAGCCCGCTAACAGATCCAACACCGCATCAGGCACACAGTCTGGTCGCGTACCAACACAAAGGCCGACGATCTCTGCACCGGGTGCTTTTAGCGCCTCTTCATACATATTCTTGAGCACTTGCACCTCAGCATAAGTGCTGGTGTACGCCTGAAAGTAAGCCAGGTACTTCTTGGCACGAGCAATCTCACCCGCACGATCTTTTAGCTGGTCAGCAATACTTTGAATTTGAGTTTGTTCATCGGCAAAGGAAGCCACGTTACAAAACGTGCAACCTCCACGGCCAATTGTCCCGTCTCGGTTTGGGCAGCTGAAACCACCATGAAGCGTCAGCTTGTGAACCTTCTCGCCATAACGGCGTTGAAGGTCTTGGCCGATAGTATTGACCAACTCGTGTAATTGCATATTTTCAAAGCACTCAAGTAAATAAGAATGAATATCAGTCTTTTTTTGAAAAAAAATTACATCCCTGCAAAATTCGACCAATTAGTTTACTCAAGGCTTTTTGCGAGCAACCTAACAAATATCAATAAACATGCAAAAAATCGGCTCTATTTGCCTAATGTTGCACATTTGTTAGGCATTAAATTCAAAATAAAACGAAAAAAATGGTCTACATGGGTCAACTTTCATTGCAATTCGCCTAGACAAAATTGTAGGATACTTACACATATTGGCTATTTTTGAGTATTTACTTACAACGAAAACTTGCTAATAAGTCGGTGATATCTAACTCCCACCTATATAAACCACTAGTTTGTGGTTAAAAATAAACAGGTATCACTAAGGATTGTTTTTCTCGCAATACTTTTCCTGCGAGATACGGAAAGGATTCAAACCGCCAGCATAGGCAGGTTTAGACCCATAAATATAAAAGGACAAGGCTGACTTTATACAAATAAGTTGCGCCTAGATTTAACTGGAAGGATGTATCTATGGTAGATCAAGAGCAGAACTCACAGGGTCTGTATACTCCTGAATTGGAGCATGACGCTTGTGGTATCGGTTTTGTTGCGCATCTAAAGAATCGCAAATCTCATGATGTAGTAACTCAAGCACTCGATATGCTTGCACGTATGGAACACCGTGGCGGCCAAGGCTGCGATCCGTGTTCTGGTGATGGTGCAGGTATCCTGCTACAGAAGCCGCACGAATTCTTACTAGAAGAAGCCGTAAAGCTTGGAATTAAGCTGCCATCTTTTGAAAAATATGGTGTTGGTGTTGTACTTTTCCCTAAAGATGAACACAAACGTGCACAGTGTCGTGACATTCTAGAACGCAATGCACAACGCCTTGAGTTAGAAGTTATCGGTTACCGTGAACTTCCAACGGACAATTCAATGATTGGTGCTGACCCACTAAGCACTGAACCTCAATTTGAACACGTATTTATTTCTGGCGGCCCTGGTATCACACCAGAAGAGCTTGAGCGTAAACTGTATGTTCTACGTAACTACACGGTTCGTGTATGCCTAGAAAGCGTTTCAAATATCGGTGATGACTTCTACATCAACTCTATGTCTTACAAGACATTGGTGTACAAAGGTCAGCTAACAACTGAACAAGTTCCTCAGTACTTCCTAGATCTGCAAAACCCAACCATGGTGACAGCTCTAGCACTAGTACACTCTCGCTTCTCTACCAATACATTCCCACGTTGGCGTCTAGCTCAGCCTTTCCGTTACATCGCGCACAATGGCGAAATCAATACGGTTCGCGGCAACCTGAACTGGATGAAAGCACGTGAAGCAATCCTAGAATCGGATCTGTTTACACAAGCTGAAATCGACATGCTGCTTCCTATCTGTCAGGAAGGTAGTTCGGATTCATCAAACTTCGATATGGCACTGGAACTACTTGTTCTTTCAGGTCGTACTCTGCCACACGCGTTGATGATGATGATCCCGGAAGCATGGCAAGAAAACAAAAACATGGATCCAACTCGTCGTGCGTTCTACCAGTACCACGCGAACGTAATGGAACCATGGGATGGCCCAGCATCAGTATGTTTCACCGATGGTGTTCAAGTAGGTGCAACACTTGACCGTAACGGTCTGCGTCCTTCTCGCTACACAGTAACTAAAGACGACTTCCTAGTAATGGCGTCTGAGTCTGGTGTTGTTGAGATTGCACCTGAAAACGTTGAGTACCGTGGTCGTCTACAACCAGGTCGTATCTTCGTTGCTGACCTTGAGCAAGGCCGCATCATTTCTGATGAAGAAGTGAAAGACAGCATTGCTAAAGCACAACCTTACGAAAAGTGGGTTGAAGAGAACCTTCTGAGCCTGAAAAAGCTACCGGATGCGAGCAACGAATTTAGCCAACCTTCTCCAGAGAAACTACTACACAAACAACAATCGTTTGGCGTGAGTTCTGAAGAAGTAAACGAAATCATTCTACCTCTTGCGAAAACAGGCTACGAGCCACTTTCTGCAATGGGTGCTGACTGGCCGCTAGCGATTCTTTCTCACCAATCGCAGCACCTTTCAAACTACTTTAAACAGTTGTTTGCACAAGTAACTAACCCGCCGATCGACCCGATTCGTGAGCGCATGGTTATGTCTCTGAACACTTACCTAGGTAAAGACCAGAACTTACTTGCTGAAACACCTGAGCACTGTCAAAAAGTAGAACTTGAGTCTCCAGTACTGTCTAACTCTGAGTTAGAAAAACTGCGTGCAATCGATAACGAGCACCTTCAGGCGAAGACGCTGGATATCGTATTCCAAGCAAATGGCGACCAAGGTAAGTTAGAGCGCGCACTTAAGCGTATCTGCCAATACGCAGAAGACGCAGTGATTGATGGCTACTCTATCATCCTACTGACAGACCGTGCGGTTAACTCTAACCATGCCGCTATTCCAGCAATGCTGGCGGTTGGCGCGGTTCACCACCACCTAATCCGTAAAGGTCTACGTGCTAAGTGTGACATCGTTGTTGAAACGGGCGACGCTCGTGAGACACACCACTTTGCAACGCTTATCGGTTATGGTGCAAACGCAGTTAACCCATACCTAGTTATTGAAACGATTGTTGAACTGCAACGTACTAAGAAGCTAGATCCAAACGTACACCCACGTGAGTTATTCGATAACTACCGTAAAGGTGTTAACGGCGGTCTACTTAAGATCTTCTCTAAGATGGGGATCTCTACGCTGCAGTCTTACCACGGTGCACAAATCTTTGAAGCACTTGGTGTTAGCAAATCAGTGGTTGAAAAATACTTCACAGGTACTGTTTCTCGTATCCAAGGTCTAACGATCGACGATATCGCGCGAGAAGTATTGGTTCGTCACCGTGTTGGTTACCCAGCTCGTGAAATTCCAGCTCAGATCCTTGATGTTGGTGGTGTTTACCAGTGGAAACAACGTGGTGAGAAACACTTATTCAACCCAGAAACGATTTCTCTACTTCAAGAATCGACGCGTAACAAAGATTACGGTCAGTTCAAGAAGTACGCAAAAGCAGTTGATGACCAAGGCGACAACGCAGCAACGCTACGTAGCCAACTGGACTTCATCAAGAACCCTGCAGGCTCTATTCCTCTAGCAGAAGTAGAACCAATCGAGAACATTCTTAAGCGTTTCGCAACCGGCGCAATGAGCTTTGGTTCAATCTCGCATGAGGCTCACTCAACACTGGCTGTTGCGATGAACCGCATTGGCGCGAAATCAAACTCAGGTGAAGGTGGTGAAGATCCAGCACGTTTCGAACGTAAAGAAAACGGCGACTGGGAACGTTCAGCAATCAAACAGGTGGCTTCTGGTCGCTTTGGTGTAACGTCTTACTACCTATCTAACGCTGATGAGCTACAAATCAAGATGGCTCAAGGTGCGAAACCGGGCGAAGGTGGTCAACTACCTGGTGATAAGGTTGATGACTGGATCGGCGCAACGCGTCACTCGACTCCGGGCGTAGGTCTTATCTCGCCACCGCCACACCACGATATCTACTCAATCGAAGATTTGGCTCAGCTGATCTACGATCTGAAAAACGCGAACCGTAACGGTCGTGTCAACGTGAAGCTAGTATCAGAAGCTGGCGTAGGTACGATTGCATCGGGTGTAGCGAAAGCGAAAGCTGACGTGGTACTTATCGCAGGTTTTGATGGTGGTACGGGTGCATCTCCGATGTCTTCTATCCGTCATACCGGTCTGCCTTGGGAGCTGGGTCTAGCGGAAACGCACCAAACACTACTGAAAAACGGCCTACGTAACCGTATCGTTGTTCAATCTGATGGTCAGATGAAAACACCACGTGATCTTGCAGTAGCAACGTTACTTGGCGCTGAAGAATGGGGCGTAGCAACAGCAGCTCTAGTGGTTGAAGGCTGTATCATGATGCGTAAGTGTCACAAGAATACATGTCCTGTTGGTATCGCAACACAGAACAAGACTCTGCGTGAACGTTTCGACGGCCGCGTAGAAGACGTAGTCACTTTCTTCCAATACATGGCTGAAGGTCTGCGTGAAGTAATGGCTGAACTTGGCTTCCGCTCTATCGATGAGATGGTTGGTCAATCGCACAAACTTAAAGTTCGTGATGACATCGGCCACTGGAAGTACAAGAACCTAGATCTAACACCTGTACTGCACATTGAGCAGGCACGTGAAGAAGATGGTATCTACAACCAGACGCAACAAAACCACAACCTAGAAGACGTTCTAGACCGCAAGTTGATTCAAGCTGCGATTCCAGCTCTTGAGAAAGGCGAAGCCGTGAATGCGAGCTTCCCTATCATCAACACGGACCGCTCTGCTGGTACCATGCTGTCGAACGAAATCTCGAAGGTTTACAAAGACCAAGGTTTACCACAACCAATGAACGTTAAGTTCCACGGTAGTGCTGGCCAATCTTTCGGTGCGTTCCTTGCGAAAGGCGTTAAGTTCGAAGTAGAAGGCGACGCGAACGATTACTGGGGTAAAGGTCTGTCTGGCGGTACGTTGGTACTGTACCCAGATGCAAGATCTACTATCGTTGCTGAAGATAACATCGTGGTTGGTAACGTATGTTTCTACGGTGCAACCTCTGGTGAATCTTTCATTCGCGGTATGGCTGGCGAACGTTTCTGTGTTCGTAACTCTGGTGCGAAGGTTGTTGTTGAGGGTGTTGGTGACCACGGTTGTGAATACATGACTGGCGGTGTTGCCGTTATCCTTGGTTCAACGGGTCGTAACTTTGCTGCAGGTATGAGTGGCGGTGTCGCTTATGTTTGGGATAAAGCAGGTGACTTCGAGACTAAGCTCAACGCAGAACTTGTAGACCTAGATCCAATTGAACAAGAAGATAAAGATCTTCTACTAGATATGCTAACTAAGCATGTTGAATTCACAGGAAGTGAAGTTGCTCAGTCTTTCCTAGACAACTTTGAAGCACGTGTTGCATCGCTAGTTAAAGTAATGCCACGCGACTACAAAGCGGTTCTTCAAAAGCGTAAAGCTGAAGCACAACAGGCACAAACGGAAGAAGTGGAGGCAGTATAATGGGTAAGCCTACTGGATTTTTAGAACACGGTCGTGAGCTTCCAAAGAAGCTCGACCCGTCAGTTCGAATTGAAGACAACAAAGAGTTCGTACTTAACGAAGAGTTTGGTGACAAGATCAATACTCAAGCATCTCGTTGTATGGACTGTGGCGTACCTTTCTGTCACAACGGCTGTCCGATTGGTAACATCATCCCAGAATTCAATGATGCGGTTTACCGTGACAGCTGGGAAGAGGCTTGGAATATCCTAAGCTCTACCAACAACTTCCCTGAGTTTACCGGTCGTGTTTGTCCTGCTCCTTGTGAAAGTGCCTGTGTTCTTGGTATCAACCAAGACCCAATCACTATCTGTAATATCGAGAAAACGATTGTCGAAACTGCGTACCGTGAAGGGTACGCAAAACCTAAAACACCACGCTCTCGCACAGGTAAAACTGTCGCAGTTATCGGTTCAGGTCCTGCTGGCCTAGCCGCAGCTGAGCAGCTAAACAGCGCTGGTCACTCGGTAACGGTATTTGAACGTGACGAGAAAGTCGGTGGTCTACTTCGCTTCGGTATCCCAGACTTCAAACTGGGTATGGACGTGATTGATCGTAAGATCAACCTAATGGCTGAAGCGGGCGTTGAGTTTAAAGTTAACCAACACATCGGTGTTGATGTTAACGCTCAGCAGCTACGCCAAGAGTTTGATGTGGTATTGCTAACGGGTGGTTCTACGGTTCCACGTGACTTGCCAATCCCTGGTCGTGAGTTGAAAGGCGTTCACTTTGCCATGGAATTCCTTGGTCAAAACAACCGCCGTGCTAACAACCTAGATCTTAAAACAGAAGAGATTCACGCTAAAGATAAGCACGTTGTGGTTATCGGTGGTGGTGATACTGGTTCTGACTGTGTGGGCACATCAAACCGTCATAAGGCAGCGAGCATTACTCAGGTTGAGATCATGCCGATCCCACCAGAGAAGCGCCCTGCAAACATGCCTTGGCCTCAATACCCAATGATCATGAAAACCACCACTTCTCACGAAGAAGGTTGTGAACGTCACTGGAACATCTTAACCAAAGAGTTCATCGGTAACGAGCAAGGTCAAGTGACGGGTCTACGTATTGCTGACATAGTTTGGCAAGATGCGAAACCAGGTGAGCGTCCAGGCTTTGATGAAGTCGCGAACTCTGAACGTGTTATTCCTTGTGACATGGCATTCCTAGCAATGGGCTTCTTACACCCGGAGCCAACCGGCGTGCTTGCTCAACTAGACATTAAACTGGACGAGCGCGGTAACGTCGCTTCTGAAGGTTTTGCAACGAACCAGAAAGGCGTTTTCGCTGCTGGTGATATGCGTACTGGTCAATCTCTAGTTGTACGTTGTATTAATGAAGGTCGTGAATGTGCAATTGCGATTGATGACTTCTTAATGGGTAACTCAAACTTAGAAGCGAAAGCTGATTCACTCATGCTTTCCGCATAATATTTCTCGGGCTAACGTCAATTACGTTAGCCTAGAGGAAAAGCAATACCCTTCCTAACTTTTATATTTGGCTAGCACTCGATGCTAGCCTTTTTTCTATCTGGCCTTTGGCGTTTTCAAAATCATCCTGTTGTATATGTTAAATCCCGTTAACATTCACCTTATATATCTCATTGATATCCATCGACTATTTTAGATTATTAAGTGGCTAATCGCGTTTATGCATGATAATTAACCATGAACTTGACCTTAAACACAATTAGCTATACGTTGTAAAGCTGATGAAAATAAAATCAATCGGTTTTGTTAACACAACCAATAACGTTTTAACTGGCTAAAGCAAACTATCAGTTTATAAAAAACAACAAGTATATGAATAGTTAGTCATTTACTGTCTGGATGACAGAGAAGCAAAAGGGAGAATTGCAATGGCTCTATATGATCCTAGTCTTGAAAAAGACAACTGTGGATTTGGTTTAATAGCGCAAATGGAAGGCCAACCTAGTCATAAGTTGGTAAGAACTGCTATTTCAGCCCTCGATCGCATGACACACCGTGGTGGTATCGCTGCGGATGGTAAAACCGGGGATGGCTGTGGCTTATTACTACAGAAGCCTGACTCTTATCTCAGAATTATTGCTGAAGAGAATAACTTCAAGCTCGGCAAGCAATACGCTGTCGGCATGATTTTCTTCAGCCAAGATCCAATCAAAGCGCAATCCGCGCAAGACATCGTCAATAAAGAGCTCGCTCAAGAGACCTTAACGGTTGCAGGTTGGCGTGTAGTACCGACCAACACCGACGTATTAGGTCCGATTGCCAAAGATTCAGTTCCCAATATTCAGCAAGTGTTTATCTCAGCACCTGCAGGCTGGCGTGAGCGCGATATTGAACGACGCCTTTATATCGCTCGTCGCAGAATTGAAAAACAGATCACCGAAGACAAAGATTTCTATATTTGTAGCCTTTCGACACAAGTCATGGTTTACAAAGGTCTGTGTATGCCGGCCGATCTTCCGCGATTTTACCTCGATCTTGCAGACTTACGCATGGAATCGGCGATATGTCTGTTCCACCAGCGTTTCTCAACCAATACTCAGCCACGTTGGCCACTGGCTCAACCATTCCGCTATTTAGCGCACAATGGTGAGATCAATACCATTGAAGGTAACCGTCAGTGGGCTAAGGCTCGTGCCTATAAATTCTCTTCGCCGTTGCTGCCAGACTTACAAACCGCCGCACCCTTTGTGAATGAGACAGGCTCAGATTCATCAAGCCTAGATAACATGCTCGACCTGTTCCTTGCCGGTGGTATGGATGTGTTCCGAGCGATGCGCATGCTTGTGCCGCCCGCTTGGCAAAACCACCCAGATATGGACCCAGATCTACGTGCATTCTACGACTTCAACTCAAAGCACATGGAACCGTGGGATGGTCCTGCTGGTATCGTACTTTCAGATGGTCGTTACGCTGCGTGTAACCTAGATAGAAACGGCCTGCGTCCTGCGCGTTATGTGATTACCAAAGACAATCTAATCACGCTCGCATCAGAAGTCGGTATCTGGAACTACGCACCGGATGAAGTCGCAGAGAAAGGCCGTGTTGGCCCGGGCGAACTGTTGGTAATAGATACTCGCCGCGGCAAGCTATGGCAATCTAATGAGATCGACAATGACCTCAAAGGCCGCCACCCATATAAAGAGTGGATGGAAAAGAACGTCCACAAGTTAACGCCATTTTCTGCGCTGCAAGATGACCAAGTGGGTAAGCGTAGCTTTGACGATGATACGCTCAAGACCTACCAAAAACAGTTTGCGATGAGCAACGAAGAGTCCGACCAAGTGCTGCGTGTGCTTGGTGATATGGGGCAAGAAGCAGTAGGCTCAATGGGCGACGACACGCCAATGGCTGTGCTCTCTTCAAAAGAACGCTTGGTCACTGATTACTTCCGTCAAAAGTTTGCACAAGTCACCAACCCACCGATTGATCCATTGCGTGAAAAACACGTGATGTCTTTGGCGACCAGTATTGGTAAAGAGATGAACGTGTTCTGTGAAACAGACGGTCACGCCTATCGTGTCACGTTTGATTCACCAGTACTGCTTTACTCAGACATGCAGCAGCTTCTGCAGTTGAGTCAAAAACATTATCGTCATGTCATTCTCAGCATGCACTACGACCCGAATAACCAAGATCTAGAACAAGCAATCAAAGCAGTATGTGATAGCGCCGAACAAGAAGTCAGCGAAGGTGCGGTTTTAGTTGTGCTGTCGGACAAAGGTTTAGAGAAAGGAAAACTACCGATCCCTGCAGCCATGTTGGTTGGTGCGGTGCAAACAAGGCTTGCTGATACCAACCTGCGTTGTGATGCCAACATCGTTGTTGAGACAGCAACTGCGCGCGACCCACACCAATTTGCTGTGCTGCTTGGCTTCGGTGCAACCGCGGTTTACCCATACCTCGCTTATGAAGCGTTAGGTAAAATGTTGGATGATGGCTCTTTAGATAAAGATTATCGTGCCGCAATGCAAAATTACCAAAACGGCATCAACAAAGGTCTGTACAAGATCATGTCGAAGATGGGAATTTCAACCATTGCCTCTTATCGCTGTTCACAGCTTTTCGAAGCCGTTGGCCTTCATTCCGATGTTGTTGAGCTCTGTTTCCGCGGAGTTACCACTCGAATCCAAGGCGCAAGCTTTAGCGATTTCCAGCAAGATATCTATAACTTATCTCGTAAAGCCTGGACTAAGCGTAAGCCAATCGAGCACGGTGGTTTACTCAAATATGTACACGGCGGCGAATATCACGCCTATAACCCTGATGTGGTTGGCACTCTGCAAACTGCAGTAAAAACAGGTGAGACATCGGATTATCTCTCTTTTGCTAAGCAAGTAAATGCTCGTCCAGCTGCGATGTTACGCGACTTAATGAGCCTCAAAAAAGCCGATCAGCCTCTACCACTAGAGCAAGTCGAGCCTAACAGCGATCTGTTTAAACGCTTCGACTCTGCGGCAATGTCGATCGGTGCTTTGAGCCCAGAAGCGCATGAAGCATTAGCAATGGCGATGAACCGCTTGGGTGGTTACTCAAACTCTGGTGAAGGTGGTGAAGACCCTCGACGCTTTGGTACTGACCGTAACTCTCGTATCAAGCAGATAGCTTCCGGTCGTTTTGGTGTGACGCCACATTACTTAACCAATGCGGATGTTTTGCAGATCAAGGTCGCGCAAGGTGCGAAGCCTGGAGAAGGTGGTCAACTGCCCGGCCATAAAGTTACCGCAGAAATCGCTAAGCTGAGATATTCAGTTCAAGGGGTGACACTGATCTCCCCTCCTCCACATCACGATATTTATTCTATCGAGGATCTAGCGCAGCTGATTTTCGACCTTAAACAAGTGAACCCTAAAGCCTTGGTTTCAGTAAAGTTAGTATCGGAACCGGGTGTAGGCACGATTGCAACTGGTGTAGCGAAAGCCTATGCCGATCTGATCACCATTTCTGGCTACGATGGCGGTACCGCGGCAAGCCCTCTAACCTCGGTAAAATACGCAGGTTGCCCTTGGGAGCTTGGCTTAGCAGAAACTCAACAAGCACTGGTTGCTAACGGGCTTCGTCATAAGATCCGCCTGCAAGTCGATGGTGGTTTAAAAACTGGCCTTGATGTGATTAAAGGTGCGATTCTCGGTGCAGAAAGCTTTGGTTTTGGTACCGCGCCAATGGTCGCAATGGGTTGTAAGTTCTTACGAATTTGTCACCTAAACAACTGTGCGACGGGTGTTGCGACTCAAGATGAAACACTACGCCGCGAATACTTCAAAGGCCTGCCAGACATGGTGGTGAACTACTTTACAGGCCTAGCCGATGAAGTTCGCCAATACCTTGCAGAACTCGGCGTAGAAAAACTCACGGACCTGATTGGTCGTACTGACTTACTTGAAGCCGTTCAAGGCCTCACCGCGAAACAGAACAAGCTCGATCTCTCTTCAATACTCGAAGCTCCGGTATCTCCAGAAGGTCACCCACTGTTTTGGACCGAGCCAAACGCACCATTTGATAAAGCTCAGCTCAACCAGCAGATTCTGGATGATGCACTCGATGCAATTGAGAAACGTCAATCCACCAGCCTTTACTACAACGTGATCAACACAGACCGCTCGATTGGTGCTCGTATCTCTGGTGAAATTGCTAAGCGATACGGCAACCAAGGGATGGCAGGTTCACCAATCAAGTTATATCTCGACGGTACAGCAGGCCAATCTTTTGCGGTTTGGAACGCAGGCGGCGTTGAGCTTTACCTAACAGGCGATGCCAATGACTATGTTGGCAAAGGCATGGCTGGCGGCAAAGTGGTTATCAAGCCTCACCAAGGCACCGCATTTACTTGTAACGAAGCGACCATCATAGGCAACACCTGTCTGTATGGCGCAACTGGAGGCAAGCTGTTTGCAGCTGGTACGGCTGGCGAACGATTTGGCGTACGTAACTCAGGTACGGTTGCTGTGATTGAAGGCGCTGGTGACAACGCCTGTGAATACATGACCGGCGGTATTGTTGCCATTCTTGGCGCAACTGGCGTCAACTTCGGTGCGGGTATGACAGGTGGCTTCGCTTATGTCATGGATAAGAACGAAGACTTCCAAGGTCGAGTAAATAACGAGTCGGTCGAGGCACTTTCTCTGTCTGACTTATTTATCCACCAAGAACATCTGCGTGGCTTAATTGCAGAGCACTTAGAAGAGACTGGCTCAGTACACGCTGAAGCTATTCTGGCGAACTTTGATGAATGGATTCCAAAGTTCTACCTAGTGAAGCCAAAGACGGCGGATCTGAACACCTTGCTCGGCCACCAAAGCCGCAGCTCAGCTGAACTTCGTGTTCAAGCGCAATAATTGGAAGGAGCCAATAATGAGCCAGAATGTATACCAATTTATTGATGTGAATCGCGTAGACCCAGCGAAGAAACCAATCAAGATACGTAAGATTGAGTTTGTAGAGATCTACGAACCTTTCACTAAACAGCAAGCGAAAGCGCAAGCAGACCGTTGTTTAGACTGTGGTAACCCATACTGTGAATGGAAATGTCCTGTTCACAACTACATCCCTCAGTGGCTTAAGCTTGCCAATGAAGGGCGCATTATCGAAGCCGCTGAACTGTCTCACCAAACCAACAGCCTGCCTGAGGTTTGCGGTCGAGTTTGCCCTCAAGACCGCTTGTGTGAGGGCTCTTGTACCCTCAATGACGATTTCGGTGCCGTAACCATTGGCAATATTGAAAAGTACATTACCGACAAAGCCTTTGAGATGGGTTGGAAGCCTGACATGTCTCACGTTGAGTGGACTGATAAAAAGGTCGCGATCATCGGTGCGGGGCCAGCAGGTCTAGCGGCGGCTGACATCCTAGTTCGTAATGGCGTAAAAGCCGTTGTGTTTGACCGCTATCCGGAGATCGGTGGCCTACTGACGTTTGGTATTCCATCGTTCAAGCTTGAGAAAGGCATCATGGAAAATCGTCGCCGTATCTTTAGTGGTATGGGTGTCGAATTTAAGATGAATACCGAAGTCGGTAAAGACGTTCAACTACAACAACTGGTCGATGACTACGATGCTGTCTTCTTAGGTGTCGGTACCTATAAAAACATGCGTGCTGGGTTAGATAACGAAGACGCACCGGGCGTTTATGATGCACTGCCATTCCTTGTTTCCAATACCTACAAGGTCATGGAACTGGATAACCCAACACCATTCATCGACATGAAAGGCAAAAAAGTGGTTGTGCTCGGTGGTGGTGATACGGCGATGGACTGTGTCCGAACTTCGATTCGTCAGCATGCAGCTAATGTTGTTTGTGCTTATCGCCGAGATGAAGCGAATATGCCGGGCTCTCGCCGTGAGGTGAAGAATGCGCGTGAAGAGGGTGTGAAGTTCAAGTTCAACCTCCAACCTATTGGCTTAGAGCTTAACAGCGCTGGTCATGTGGTTGGCGTTAAATTCGTGAAAACCGCTTTGGGTGAACCTGATGAAGCAGGTCGCCGTCGCCCGGAACCTGTAGAAGGTAGTGAGCATGTTCTTGAAGCCGATGCTGTGATCATGGCATTTGGTTTCCAACCTCATGCGATGGAATGGCTAGAACCCTTCGGTGTGGAACTCGATCAGTGGGGTCGTATCAAGGCTCCCGGTAAACAAGAGTTTCAATACCAAACCACCAACAGCAAGATATTTGCAGGTGGCGATGCGGTTCGAGGATCTGACTTAGTGGTGACCGCTATCGATGAAGGCCGTAAAGCCGCAGAAGGGATCTTGGACTACCTAGAAGTGTGACTAATCTAAGGTTTCCTTTATTACTCAGGCCGTTACTATAAAAAAGGGATCCAATGATGGATCCTTTTTTGAATTAGATACGTTTATCACAAGCATATCGAAAAATACGTAAAACAATCGCAAACAAGCCAATACCTATAACTACAATTAAAACAACGCCATAGGAAACATTATGAAAAAAGCAGCTCTCCTCTCGTTATCACTTTTAACGTTAACCGCTTGCAGCCAAGGAATCACGGACATGAAAGACAGAACTTCATCACCTTGTGGAGACAAACCAAACTGCGTATCAACTCAAGATGATCGTGAGCAACATGCATTGGCCGCGTTTGAGTTGTCAGATTCAGCGAGCTTAGATGCGATTGAGCAGGTTGCGCTAACCTTACCGGGATCAAAAACCGCGAGTAAAACAGAAGATTATCTGCGTGTTGAATGTACTTCGCGCATCATGCGTTTTGTCGATGACTTAGAACTTAAAATCACGGATGGCAAACTGATCGTGCGTTCAGAGTCTCGTACTGGCCATTCTGATTTTGGCGTAAACCGAAAACGAGCTGAACAACTTCGTGCTAGCTTGAAAAGCGAAGGCCTAATCAAATAGATAAAAGAATACGCAGATAAATCGCTACTATTCGGATGAGAAGTGCCTCTGGGCAGTCGCTCGACACTTCTTATCCATGCTACAATTTCGCTCTACTGTTTAAATATTATTTATTAAGAGACTACACATGAAAATCGGCATCATTGGCGCAATGGAGCAAGAAGTTGCGATCCTAAAAGCAGCAATTTCAGACATTACTGAAGTTAATAAAGGCGGTTGTACCTTTTTCTCTGGTCAGCTAAATGGTGTTGACGTTGTTTTGCTTCAATCTGGCATTGGTAAAGTAGCAGCGGCTGTTGGTACTTCAATCCTACTAAGCGAATACCAACCAGATGTCGTTCTTAACACGGGCTCTGCTGGCGGTTTTGATTCAACACTGAACCTTGGCGATGTGGTTATCTCAACTGAAGTTCGTCACCACGATGCAGACGTTACAGCTTTCGGTTACGAAATCGGCCAAATGGCAGGTCAGCCTGCAGCGTTCAAAGCTGACGACAAACTGATGGCTGTTGCTGAACAAGCTCTAGCACAAATGGAAGATAAGCATGCCGTTCGCGGTCTTATCTGTACTGGCGACGCATTTGTTTGCACAGCAGAACGCCAAGAGTTCATCCGCAAGCACTTCCCATCTGTTGTTGCTGTAGAGATGGAAGCATCGGCTATCGCTCAAGCTTGTCACCAATTCCAAGTACCATTCGTGGTTGTTCGTGCAATCTCTGATGTTGCAGACAAAGAATCACCAATGAGCTTCGAAGAGTTCCTGCCACTAGCAGCGCAAAGCTCTTCTGAAATGGTTATCAAGATGGTTGCCCTACTAAAGTAAGCGACTAGACATGCAAACACTGTTTGATCAGGTATTTGCAAATGGCGTGCTCCTTGTGATGTGGGGAGCACTGCTTTTTCATTTAATTTTACCTATCCCCCATGCCGCACACCCCACGACCTTATGGCATAAGTTTGCTGAGCTTTTAGCAAGCAAGGTTAATAACAACCACAACTATTCCCAAAGTTTAATCTCAGGCACATTAGCCTGGGGGTTAATGGTACTGCCAACTCTGGTTATTCTATTGGCACTGCAACCATTGGTTTGGCAATCTCAACTGTTTGAATTGGCACTGTTATTACTCGCGATTGATTGGCGCAATAATGAAAAGCTGGCTAACCAACTGATCAAAGTACTTGGCCGAGAAGATAAAGCGGCCGCTCGTCAGTTACTGGCTCCGATTATCAATCGTCAGACCGAATCACTTTCGCCACTTGGCCTCGGCAAAGCCGCCACAGAAACCATAATCATGGGTTACGCTCGTAATGTGGTTTGTGTTTTATTCTGGTACGCCATTGGTGGTGGAATCGCCGCTTTAATGTATCGCCTGATTGTCGAATTAGCGCGAGCGTGGTCACCAAGCCGTAAGCAGTTCTCTCCATTTGGATCAACGGCAATCAAGATAGTCGCGATTCTAGAATTTATACCAATGCGATTGTTTGCCTTGATGATTGTATGTGGTGATAAAGCGTCTCACACGTTCAAGATGATGTTAGTCCAAAGTCGCTCTTGGCCACTGCCCGGCCCTGCCTGGTTGATCACGGCCGTTGGCAACAAGCTGGAGTTATCATTAGGTGGCCCTGCGATTTACGACAACACCAAAGCCATTCGCGCGAAATTAGGCGGAAGAATCGCACCGTCAGCTCTGCATCTATCTCAGGTTCAGAAACTACTCTTTGGTCGCATCGCTATCTGGATCTTTTTACAAAGCCTAGCCTTACTATTTATTCACCAAGGGATTTAGAGTGAAACCTTCAGCACTTGTTACAAGCCTTACTATTTTGTCTTCCAGCTTATGGCTGCCTTTATCATTTGCAGAAGAAGCACCACTGACTCAAGAACAAGTACAGCCGGCTCAACGCGTGGTCAGCCTTGCTCCTCATGCCACTGAACTCGCGTACAGCGCAGGTTTAGGTAACAACCTTGTCGCCGTAAGTGAACGAAGTGATTACCCACCACAAGCCGATAAGCTTGAAAAAGTAGCAAACTATCAAGGTATCAAGGTTGAGAAGATCATCGCACTTCAGCCTGATTTGATTCTTGCGTGGCCAGCGGGAAACCCGCCCAGAGAGCTCGCGAAACTAGAGCAATTTGGTTTTAATATTTACTACTCCAAGACCAAAAGCCTAGACAGTATCGCAACCAATATTGAACAACTGAGCGAATACGCTAGCGATCCAAGCATTGGCGAAAATAACGCTCAGCAATACAGAGAGCAGCTCAACGCGTTGAGACTAGAATACAAAGATGCCGAGCCAGTAAACTACTTCTACCAGCTCAGTGAAAAGCCGATCATCACTGTTGCTCAAGGACACTGGCCAAGTGAGGTGTTTGAGTTTTGTGGTGGACACAATATTTTTGAAGACAGCGCCTCGCCATATCCGCAAGTTGGTATTGAACAAGTTGTATTAAGAAAACCGCAAGTGATTTTCACTTCTCAGCACGCGATTGAGAATGGAACCATGTGGCAAACATGGGAAGATGAAATCCCAGCAGTCGCTCAAAATCAGATTTGGTCCCTCAATTCAGACTGGATTAATCGCCCGACAACGAGAACTTTGAAAGCGATCCAACAAGTGTGCGATTTCTTCGATAGAGCTAGGCAAAATCACTAACTATTTGCTGCGTTTTTTCGTACAATTCGCCACCGACCTGTCCCTACAATTTTAACTATAAGAGCACCAGTATCATGGACTCCATGCTGCTTTATATTATCGATTTATTTGGCACTGCCATCTTTGCCGTCTCAGGCGTATTTGTCGCTGGCCGTCTTAAGATGGATCCCTTTGGCGTCGCCGTTCTAGGCAGTGTAACCGCGATTGGCGGCGGCACAATTCGTGACATGGCATTGGGTGCAACTCCCGTGTTTTGGATCACCGATACCACCTACCTTTGGGTCATCATCATCACCTGTTTGCTGACCATGATTATTGTAAGACGCCCGAAACGTCTGGCTTGGTGGATATTGCCGGTATGTGATGCGATTGGCCTAGCGGTGTTTGTTGGCATTGGTGTAGAAAAAGCACTTATCTATCAAGATTCAGCACTAGTGGCGATCATCATGGGTGTCATCACCGGCTGCGGTGGCGGTATTATCCGCGACGTACTTGCCCGTGAAGTGCCTATGATTCTAAGAAGTGAAGTCTACGCGACCGCTTGTATCATTGGTGGTACTTTCCATACCATGGCGATCAGCATGGGGCACGATTCAGAAACTGCATTTCTGGCCGGCGTGTTCTCAACACTATTGATAAGGCTTGGCGCTATTCGTTGGCATTTATCATTGCCGACCTTCGCCATCAAATAAGCTAACGTTACAAAGTGAAAGGCTCCGTAAAGGAGCCTTTCTTAATTTGAGCTCCCCAACACAATTATTATGCTCTCGCGCTACACGTGCGAGCATAGCTAAAAATACCTAACTTGGTTCAAAGCTTTAGTTTCAAGACTAGAGAATGAATGTTGTTTGAGGTAAGTTGAAACAATCATTCCCAAATTTCATGAATATAACCCAATGCTACTCGAAGGAATCGAAACTCTACTGGTATTGAGTAAAGCAAAGACCATGAGCCGCACAGGCAGTTTGCTTTATATCAGCCAATCAGCGGTCAGCAAACGGATTGCGAATTTAGAAAAGAAGCTAGGTAAAAAGCTCATTGAACCGAGTGGCCGACAGATAAAACTCACGCCAGATGCGATAGCATTAATCGAGAGTATTGGCCCGACATTCAATGAACTTCGTGGGCTTATTTATGAACAGCAAGAGTTGGAAGATACCACTCTCATCACCCTAGACAGCAATAAGTCTCTGATAGCCGGTTATTTAGGTGAGATGATGGGCCAATTTATCCAGCAAGATAAGTACATCACCATTACCACCAACCACACGCCGAGAATTATCGAACGGGTGCAGTCCGGCAAGGCGACCTTGGGGTTGTGTGCTGGCTTACTGCCACCACATCATGGGTTGATGACCTTCCATCTTTTTGATGAACCGTTTTACATAGTGAGTAAGTCGCCGCTAACGGATCTCCCTCCAATGGTCATCACTAACGACATGACCAATCCAGCCAATTCTTATCAACTTTCTGTATTAGAAAAATTTGGTATCAAACCCTTGATGGAGATGGATGCCTACACCGCAGCGGCGCAACTTGCATTGGGCGGGACTGGGCCAGCGTTGATCCCGCTCTCTATCGTAAAAACACTCAATATTGAGCCTCAATATCTGTATAGCTTCACCGAATTAGCAGGCTTGATTCGGCCGATTCATATCTGTGTCAGACCAAATAGTTACCAGTCTCCACGAGTTAAAACACTGATAGAATCCATTGTTGATGCTGTTCCCAAAGCAGTTTAGACGCCATTAGCATCGACATCACGATCACAAGGGGGCGAATCCATTTCTGCCCTTTTGTCACCACTACTTTAGCGCCAAGCTGAGCGCCCATAAATCCACCGACCGCCATCACTAATCCCAACTCCCAAATAGGCAAACCAGCCAAAATAAAGAAAATTAAGGCAGCGATATTCGAGGTAAAGTTAAGTACTTTAGTACGCGCCGTAGCATCGACTAACGAGAAGTGACCAATAGCAACAAAGCAGACGGTGAAGATAGAACCTGTTCCTGGGCCAAAAAAGCCATCATAGAAACCCACGCCGCCACCAATACACAGAGCAAACATCGCCTCAGAGATCTTCTTTTTTCCTTCAGACGCTCTAGTTTGGGGTGCCAACAGGAAATAGAGAGAGATAGCGATAAGCAGCAGTGGGATAACACTGGTCAGTAGGCTCGCATCAATGTGCTGGACTAACTCAGCGCCAATTGCAGAGCCAATAAAGGTACAAAAGATAGCAAGGCGCATCTCTTTGATGCTGACGATACCGTTGCGCACGAAATACCAACTCGCGGAGAAGCTGCCAAATGAGCTTTGGAGTTTGTTGGTTGCCAGTGCCTGCGTGGGTGGAACTCCAGCCGCTAGCAATGCAGGTAGAGTCAGTAACCCACCGCCGCCAGCCATTGCATCAATAAAGCCTGCTGCCGTTGCAACAACAAACAAGATAGCCAATATTTCTAGAGTAATTTCCATATACCCAACGCCTTAAAATCCTGTGTAGCGACAAGTTACCACTCACAGCAGACGAGCAATAACGAAACACAAGATTCTAACCTATTCCAAATATTCATCATTAAGCTACCGCGGAATAACAGACATAAAAAAGCCCACTCCGATGAGTGGGCTTTGAGCATTTATATCCGCATATCAGCGATACACTTTAGGCGATTAAGCTTGAGAAGCTTTAACCTGAGCGTGTAGCTCTTGAACTGAAGTTACTGACGTTTTCGCGTCTGCAGTGTGCGCCATACAAGTCGCGAATGCAGCGTTTAGCGTAGTCGTGTAGTTAACTTTCTCAGCAAGTGCACCACGACGAAGAACTTTAGAATCTTCAATCGCTTGACGGCCAGCTGCAGTGTTCACGATGTACGTGTACTCGTTGTTCTTGATACGGTCAAGAATGTGAGGACGACCTTCGTGTACCTTGTTTACTAGACGTGGGTTGATGCCCGCTTCGCCAAGGATAACCGCAGTACCGTGAGTTGCGTCTAGCTGGTAACCAAGCTTAGATAGCTTAGATGCTAGGTCAACAACACGCTCTTTGTCGCCTTCGCGAACAGAAAGAAGTGCACGACCGCCTTCTGGGTAGATGTTACCACAACCCAATTCAGCTTTAGAGTATGCTTCTGCGAACGTCGCACCAACACCCATAACTTCACCAGTAGAGCGCATTTCTGGGCCTAACAGTGGGTCAACACCAGGGAACTTGTTGAATGGAAGTACAACTTCTTTCACTGAGTAGTAAGGTGGGATGATTTCTTTCGTAAAGCCTTGAGACTCTAGAGATTGACCCGCCATTACACGAGCGGCAATCTTAGCGATTGGCGCACCAGTTGCTTTAGATACGAATGGAACCGTACGTGCTGCACGAGGGTTAACCTCGATTAGGTACACTTCATTGTTCTTAACAGCAAACTGCGTGTTCATCAGACCACGAACACCCAACTCGAACGCTAGCTTTTCAACTTGCTCGCGCATTACGTCTTGGATTTCTTGGCTTAGCGTGTATGCAGGAAGAGAACATGCTGAGTCACCAGAGTGAACACCCGCTTGCTCGATGTGCTCCATAATACCGCCGATTACAACGCGCTCACCGTCACAAATCGCATCTACGTCTACTTCAACAGCGTCATCTAGGAAGCTATCAAGTAGTACTGGAGATTCGTTTGATACGCTAACTGCTTCGTTGAAGTAGCGACGTAGGTCTTGCTCGTCGTATACGATTTCCATCGCACGACCACCAAGTACGTAAGAAGGACGTACAACCAGTGGGAAGCCGATTTCACGAGATTTCTCTACCGCTTGCTCCATTGTTGTTACTGTCGCGTTTTCTGGTTGAAGTAGGCCTAGACGGTCTACAGCAACTTGGAAACGCTCGCGGTCTTCTGCACGGTCGATTGCGTCTGGGCTAGTACCGATGATTGGTACGCCAGCAGCTTCAAGAGCACGTGCCAGTTTAAGTGGCGTTTGACCACCGTACTGAACGATAACGCCTTTTGGCTTCTCAACACGAGCGATTGCTAGTACGTCTTCCAGAGTTACTGGTTCGAAGTACAGACGGTCAGACGTATCGTAGTCTGTAGAAACTGTCTCAGGGTTACAGTTAACCATGATAGTTTCGTAGCCATCTTCACGTAGCGCTAGTGATGCGTGTACACAACAGTAGTCAAATTCAATGCCTTGGCCGATACGGTTTGGACCGCCGCCTAGAATCATGATTTTTTCTTTGTCTGTTGGGTTTGCTTCACACTCGTCATCGTAAGATGAGTACATGTAAGCCGTATCTGAAGAGAACTCAGCTGCACACGTATCTACACGCTTGTATACCGGGTGGATATCGTATTGGTCACGTAGACGACGGATTTCGCTTTCCGCTACACCTAGAATCTTAGATAGGCGCGCATCAGCAAAACCTTTACGCTTAAGCTTGTTTAGCTCGTCTTTATTTAGACCAGCAAAGCCTTTCGCTTTAAGTTCTTGCTCTAGCTTAACGATGTCTTCGATTTGAACTAGGAACCAACGGTCGATTTGCGTTAGGTTGAATACACCATCTACCGACATACCAGCACGGAATGCGTCAGCGATGTACCAAATACGCTCTGCGCCAGCTTCTTTAAGTTCGTGACGGATAGTCGTTAGAGCATCTGGTGCGTCTAGGTCTACCATTTCGTCAAAACCAGTCGCGCCAACTTCTAGGCCGCGAAGTGCTTTTTGTAGAGATTCTTGTTGGTTACGGCCGATAGCCATAACTTCACCAACCGACTTCATTTGCGTCGTTAGGCGGTCGTTAGCACCTGCAAACTTCTCGAAGTTAAAACGAGGAATCTTAGTTACTACGTAGTCGATTGTTGGTTCGAATGATGCTGGAGTTGCGCCGCCAGTGATGTCATTCATTAGCTCGTCTAGCGTGAAACCAACAGCCAGTTTCGCTGCAATCTTAGCGATTGGGAAACCTGTTGCTTTAGATGCTAGTGCAGAAGAGCGAGATACACGTGGGTTCATTTCGATGATAACCATACGGCCATCTTTCGGGTTGATACCAAACTGTACGTTTGAACCACCTGTTTCAACACCAATCTCACGCAGTACTGCTAGAGATGCGTTACGCATTAGTTGGTATTCTTTATCTGTCAGCGTTTGAGCTGGAGCCACAGTGATTGAGTCACCTGTGTGAATACCCATTGGGTCGAAGTTTTCAATCGCACATACGATGATGCAGTTGTCGTTTTTGTCACGAACCACTTCCATCTCGTACTCTTTCCAACCGATAAGTGATTCATCGATAAGAAGTTCATTAGTTGGAGATAGATCCAAACCACGACGACAGATTTCTTCAAATTCTTCTTTGTTGTAAGCGATACCGCCACCAGTACCACCCATCGTGAACGATGGACGAATGATACAAGGGAAGCCAACCATGTCTAAAACTTTGTAAGCTTCTTCCATCGTTTTCGCTGTATCAGCAGTTGGACACTCAAGGCCAATTGCTTTCATTGCTTTATCGAAGCGTGAACGGTCTTCTGCTTTATCGATAGCGTCAGCCGTTGCACCAATCATTTCAACACCGAACTCTTCAAGAACGCCGTGCTTTTCTAGGTCTAGAGCACAGTTCAATGCAGTTTGGCCACCCATAGTAGGTAGAACTGCATCAGGCTTCTCTTTAGCGATGATGTTACGCACAACTTCCCATTGGATAGGCTCGATGTAAGTTGCATCTGCCATGTCTGGGTCAGTCATGATTGTCGCTGGGTTCGAGTTTACAAGAATAACTCGGTAACCTTCTTCGCGAAGCGCTTTACAAGCTTGAGCACCAGAGTAATCGAACTCACATGCTTGGCCGATAACGATCGGGCCAGCACCTAGAATAAGAATACTTTTAATGTCAGTACGTTTTGGCATTGTTTACTACTCCGAATTACGCTGTGTGCTGTTTGATTAGTTCAATAAAGTGGTCGAATAACGGCGCTGCGTCTTCTGGACCTGGGCTTGCTTCAGGGTGACCTTGGAAGCTGAATGCTGGTTTGTCTGTACGGTGAATACCTTGTAGAGAACCATCAAATAGTGATTTGTGCGTTGCACGTAGTGTCTCTGGAAGGGTTTCTTCGTCAGCAGCAAAGCCGTGGTTTTGCGAAGTAATCATCACAACATCACGATCTAAATCTTTAACCGGGTGGTTTGCGCCGTGGTGACCAAACTTCATCTTCACTGTCTTAGCGCCTGACGCAAGAGCAAGAATCTGGTGACCTAGACAGATACCGAAGATTGGTAAGCCTTTTTCTAGGAACACTTTTGTCGCTTCAATTGCGTAAGTACATGGTTCTGGGTCACCAGGGCCATTTGAAAGGAAAACACCGTCTGGGTTCAGAGCAAGTACTTCTTCAGCTGAAGTCTCAGCAGGAACAACCGTTAGGCGGCAGCCGCGGTCAACAAGCATTCGTAGGATGTTTCGTTTTGCACCGAAGTCATAAGCAACAACGTGGTATGGCAATTCTGAGTCTGATTTCGCTTCAGGAAGTCCACCCGTAAGCGTCCACGAACCTTGTTTCCATTGATACGCTTCTTTTGTTGTAACTTCTTTCGCAAGGTCCATACCTTTCAGGCCAGGGAATTCTTTTGCTTTAGCAAGAGCTAGAGCTTCGTCTAGGTTGCCGTCGTTTACTGAAGAGCCAGCTACAATACAACCGTTCTGTGCGCCTTTTTCACGAAGAATACGCGTCAACTTACGAGTATCAATATCAGCGATACCAACAACGTTTTGCGACTTAAGGTAATCAGAAAGGGATTGTTCATTACGGAAGTTAGAAGCGATTAGAGGGAGATCGCGAATCACAAGGCCTTGAGCATGGATTGAAGAAGATTCTTCGTCTTCGGAATTGGTTCCGGTATTGCCAATGTGAGGGTAAGTAAGGGTAACGATTTGTTGAGAATAGGAAGGATCAGTGAGGATTTCTTGGTACCCCGTCATCGAGGTATTAAAAACGACTTCACCAACTGCAGAACCTACAGCGCCAATGGCTTCACCGTGAAATACTGTCCCATCTTCTAGGACGAGTAGTGCTGACTTCTTCAAGACAACCTCCAGAAATAAAAATGCATTAAAATTGATTTAATTTGCAAATCTACCTTCCTGCAACACCAAAAACTGCGTGTTTATGGAAATTAGACAAATTGGCGGTATTTTAGTGATCTGCGTGATACGTGTCAACATTTAACTCAAAAGAAATTAAACATTTGTAAGGACTAATTCAATTTACCCCCTCAAAGCTCCAAAAGTTCAACTTTCATACGCATTTAGCTCGAATATTACGATTTTCTAATTTTCACCCCTCATTTTAGCCAACCATAGAGTGATAAAAATATCAGCAACAAAACGCAATCGATAAATACCAAGAGAAAACATGACAATTTAAAGTTCTAAAACAAAAAACATACTAAAGACCACATAAACAGCATAGAAATGGAGTCAAAAAGGCGATAAGAAGAAAGTAGAAGGAAGATCGGAGAAGTGAGATTACTAAGGAAAAGGCACCAAATAAAGAAAGCGCCGGCAATTGCCAGCGCATAAATATCTATTTATAGGTCATTCAAACCAAGCACATCCGTCATGGTATAAAAGCCTGCTGGTTTATCATTTAACCAAACCGCGGCCTTGATTGCGCCATTAGCAAAGGTCATTCGATCAGTGGCTTTATGGGTAATTTCCACTCGTTCACCGATATCAGCAAACATAGCGGTGTGTTCACCAATAATGTCACCGGCACGAATCGTCGCGAAACCAATCTCATCTTTAGTGCGCTCGCCAGTAATACCCTCGCGTGACCATACAGCTACATCGTTCAGCTCGTTGCCCATAGCACCCGCAATAGCTTCGCCCATACCAATCGCAGTACCTGACGGTGCATCGACTTTATGACGGTGATGAGCCTCAACGATCTCGACATCACAGTAGTCGCCCATCACTTTAGCGGCCTTCTCTAGCAGCTTAAAGACCAGGTTCACACCAACGCTGTAGTTAGGTGCCATTACGATAGCCATCTCTTTTGAAGCAGCATCAATCACCTGCTTCTCTTCTTCAGAGAAGCCCGTTGTACCGATGATCAGTTTTTTACCGTGACGTTTACAAAGTTCAATATTCGCTAATGTGCTAACAGGGGCAGTAAAATCGACAATCACATCAAACTCTTCGATGGCTTTAGACAAATCATCGACTAAAGCAACATCAAAACGACCTTCACCGCATAACTCGCCGACATCTACGCCGACCAAAGATGACTCTGGACGCTCTGAACCAGCTCCAACACTTGCTTCTGAATTATGATGAGCGGCTTTCACCAAGTTGCGGCCCATGCGGCCCGCTGCTCCTGCAATTGCAATTCTTACCACTGCGAATATCTCCATTGTTTTGGTTACCGTTGCCACTTATCTCTTGCAGCAACGTTCAATCGATTAATCTCTTTAAACTAACAACAATCTCAAACTCAGGCTAGCAATTACGAAAACTCTTTTATTACTCGCTCTAAAATTGGCACATTTGCCTCTGGGAAGGCGTATTGATTCAATGATTCTAGGCTTACCCATTCACCTTGCTGACCTTCTTTACCATAAGGCTGCTCTTCAAAATCAGTCACGAGAATGAAATCGAACTTAAGTGACTTATCGGTGTAATCAAATTCAAGATGCTCAAACAGAGACTGCTCGGTCACCTTGATACCGACCTCTTCATCAAGCTCGCGAGTCATCGCTTGCTCAATAGTTTCGCCCTCTTCAACCTTGCCACCTGGAAATTCCCAGAAGCCACCTTTGTGCTTGTCATCTGGACGCTTAGTGATAAAGACCTGTGACTTATCTTGATTGAAGATAATACCCGCTACGATATGGATTCTTTTCATTGATGGTGTTCCTTAATAAAACGCTGAACTCACATAGTCCCTAAATACGTCATCCTCAAGAAAGAGGAACGACTGAGTTGGGGATCTAAAACTACGCGAGCCTAACTAAACAAGATTCCCTACTACGCTCACTCCTCGCTATAGGGAATGACAACTTCCTTGCGTAACAAAGTAAGCCATGAAATTTACATACAAAAAGAGCCGCCTAAGCGACTCTTTATATTCTATTTGTCAGTTTTATGAAGCTAAGTTGTAGTGTATGAGAGCAAGGCGGTGGCACGGAGCTTACGACTGTAAGTGAGTACCACCAACGCAGCTATCATGCGCTACAGCAACGATTCATTAAACTTACGCGATTTTACCGTGACACTGCTTGTACTTCTTACCGCTACCACATGGGCATGGCTCGTTACGGCCAACTTTACGCTCGTCACGCACTACCGTTTGTGGAGATGCCGCTTCAGCTTCATCGTCAGCTAGCTGGTTTTCAGCTGTTGCATGTTGCGCTTGTGCACGACGCGCCGCTTCTTCAGCTTGAGCTTGACGTTGAGCTTCCATCTTTTCAACTTCTTCTTGTTGCTGAACGCGCACTTTAGAAAGGATGGTAACAACGTCTGTTTTCAGTACATCTAGTAGGCCTTCAAACAGTTCAAACGACTCGCGCTTGTACTCTTGTTTCGGGTTCTTCTGAGCATAACCACGTAAGTGGATACCTTGACGAAGGTGATCCATCGCAGCCAAGTGCTCTTTCCAAAGGCCGTCTAGCGTTTGTAGCATCACAGATTTCTCGAAGTTACGCAGTACTTGAGCACCAACCACTTCTTCTTTCTGTTTGTACGAATCAACCGCCATAGCAAGAATACGCTCACGCAATGCTTCTTCATAAAGCTTGTCGTCTTCGTCTAACCAACCTTGAATATCAAAGTCTAGATCGAAGTCATTCTTCAGACGATCTTGCAGACCCGCGATATCCCACATATCTTCAAGAGACTGAGGTGCGATGTATTCATCAATCACTGATGCCAATACATCTTCACGGTTGTGTTCGATCATCTCGCTGATATCGTCAGAGCTCATCAGTTCATCACGAAGCTCATAAACCACTTTACGTTGGTCATTGGCTACATCATCGTACTCAAGAAGCTGCTTACGAATATCGAAGTTACGACCTTCAACTTTACGTTGTGCTTTTTCAATTGAGCGAGAAAGCATCTTAGATTCGATCGCTTCGCCTTCGTCCATACCACTTTGGATAAGACCAGCCATACGATCCGATGTGAAGATACGTAGCAGAGAATCTTCCATTGATAGGTAGAAACGAGAAGAACCCGCATCACCTTGACGACCAGAACGACCACGTAGCTGGTTGTCGATACGGCGAGATTCATGACGCTCAGTACCAATGATGTGCAGACCACCTGACTCAAGCACTTTATCGTGGATTACTCTCCAGTCAGCTTTGATCTTCTCGATCTGCTCTTTGGTTGGATTCTCTAGCTTCTCAACTTGTGCCTGCCAGCTACCACCTAATACGATATCGGTACCACGACCAGCCATGTTAGTTGCGATAGTTACCGCACTCGGCATACCAGCTTGTGCAACGATCTCTGCTTCCATTTCGTGGAATTTAGCATTTAGAACGCTGTGCTTAATTTTTGCTTTTTTCAGTGCGTTAGACAGTAGTTCAGACTTCTCGATAGAAACCGTACCAACCAATGATGGCTGACCAGCAGCTACACGGTCTTTGATGTCTTCAATGATCGCATTGAACTTGTCTTCTTCGGTACGATAAACCACATCTGGCATATCGTTACGAACCATAGGCTTGTTGGTTGGGATAACCACTGTTTCTAGGCCGTAGATAGACTGAAATTCGAAAGCTTCTGTATCGGCTGTACCTGTCATACCTGACAGTTTTTCGTATAGACGGAAGAAGTTCTGGAATGTAATCGATGCTAGCGTCTGGTTTTCATTCTGAATCTTCACACCTTCTTTAGCTTCAACAGCTTGGTGTAAACCTTCAGACCAACGACGACCTGGCATAGTACGACCAGTATGTTCATCAACGATAACCACTTCGCCTTCTTCAGTAACGATGTAGTCGACGTCTTTCTCAAACAGTACGTGTGCACGCAGCGCTGCATTAACATGGTGCAATAGGCTGATATTAGTTGGAGAGTAAAGCGTGTCACCCTCTTCCATCAGGCCGTTTTTGACCATTAGCTCTTCTACAAATTCTTGACCGTTTTCAGTCAGGTGAACCTGTTTCGATTTCTCGTCCATGGTGTAGTGACCTTCACCACGGTACTCTTCAGAATCTTCTTTATCTTGGCGCTCAAGGTTAGGGATCAACGTGTTAATACGCGTGTAAAGATCTGAACTATCTTCAGCTGGGCCAGAGATAATAAGTGGAGTACGAGCTTCATCGATTAAGATTGAGTCAACCTCATCGACAACAGCAAAGAAGCGCTCACGTTGAACACGATCTTCAGCACGGAAAGCCATGTTGTCACGTAGGTAATCGAAGCCAAACTCGTTGTTTGTTCCGTATAGGATATCCGCTTGGTACGCTTCTTTCTTCTCTGGTGGAGCCATGTTTGGCACGTTTACGCCAACAGTCATACCAAGGAATTCAAATAATGGGCGGTTTGTTTCCGCATCACGCTTCGCTAGGTAGTCGTTCACCGTTACTACGTGAACACCTTTGCTAGGTAGGGCGTTAAGATAAGCTGGTAGGGTTGCTGTAAGAGTCTTACCTTCACCAGTACGCATTTCTGCAATTTGGCCAGCATTTAGAACCATGCCACCAATCATTTGCACGTCAAAGTGACGCATGCCGTAAACACGCTTAGACGCTTCACGTACCGTAGCAAATGCTTCAGGTAGAAGTTGGTCTAGCGATTCACCTTTATCTAAGCGCTCACGAAATTCAACCGTTTTTGCTTTTAGTTCTTCGTCTGAAAGTGCTTCAAACGTTGGTTCGAAGTTATTAATTTCTTTTACAATTTTTCTAAGGCGGCGCAGTGTTCTGTCATTGCGACTGCCAATTACCTTTGTCAGCAGCTTAGTAATCATGTGCTTGGAATCTCTTCGTTCTCAGATCGTCCGCGATCTATTTTAAATGCCGTCAGTGTCTCTACTAGCTATGAACTAGTCTTCAGTTACTAACCAAGGATACTGAGATAAATCTAGTATCTTTGATATTGTACTTGAGAGTAGAGTTTTCAAGGCTTGAGTTAAAATTAATGCCCTTTAGTGTAAGTAATTTTCACACCAACAACCATTTATAACCCCATTTGTTTGATGTGCTTGGAACTTTTCTTTCTAATTGCTGATGGATTAGCCAGACTGCAGCTCATTGGGAGACAACTTTCGGATGTTGACGACACTGTATCTGGAAAATAGATACAAAAAAACCAGGTCAATGACCTGGTTTTCGAAATCTTATATTGCTGTAAACAACAATTACGCTAGAACCATTCCTGGTTCAGCAAATGCAACAGGAGAGCCTACTTCTTCTTCGAATGTTGCCCATTCCCAAGCTTCTGCGTCAGCAAGTACTGCACGTAGTAGTTGGTTGTTTAGGCCGTGACCTGATTTGTATGCACGAAACTCACCAATAATAGCGTGTCCACACATGTACAAGTCACCAATCGCATCTAGTACTTTATGAGTTACGAACTCATTGTCAAAACGTAGACCCTCTTCATTAAGAATTCGGTATTCGTCAAGTACGATAGCATTATCAAAGCTACCACCAAGTACTAGGTTTTGAGATTGTAGATACTCAATGTCGCGCATGAAGCCGAAAGTACGAGCGCGAGAGATTTCTTTCACAAAACCTTGTGAAGAGAAATCAAACAACAAACGTTGCTCATCAGATTCAATTGCTGGGTGGTTAAAGTCGATCTCAAAGTCCATACGGAAGCCGTTAAATGGAACAAACTCTGCCCACTTATCGCCATCTTCAAAACGGATAGGCTTTTTGATACGAATAAAACGCTTCGCTGCATTCAGTGTTTCTACACCCGCTTGCTGTAGCAAGTATACGAATGGGCTTGCGCTACCATCCATAATTGGGATTTCAGGAGCATCTACTTCAACAATAATGTTGTCGATGCCCATACCCGCTAAAGCTGCGTTAAGGTGTTCCACTGTAGAGATACGTACGCCTTCGTCATTAACAAGAGCTGTACATAGCATAGTGTCACGAACTGACGCTGGATCAGCTGGGAAATCTACAGGTGGATTTACATCTGTACGACGATAAACAATACCTGTATTTGCAGCTGCCGGGCGAAGAGTAAGTGTGACTTTACGACCAGAGTGGAGACCCACACCAGTTGTTTTCACAATTTCTTTCAGAGTACGTTGTCTGATCATCTGCTTGCCTCGTTATCAGTGCTACAAATCACGGTCAGTATTTACCGACCGCGAATTTTACCATTAATTCGACGATAGTCAAATTTTGGGTATTTGTTAATCAGCCTGACGTCGTAAGAATGCTGGAATATCTAAGTATCCACTCTCTTTCTCAGCCTTAGGTGCTGCACTTTGGCTAGCGCCTGAACCTGAAGAAACAGGTGACGTTGTTGGTTGCGGCTTAACTTGAGGTTTAACCTCAGTTTTTTCTTGCAATGGTTGTGCCACTTTCTCTTCCACTTTTGGTGCAGTTTGAGCCGCTACCTGTGGTTGAGGAGTTGGTGCAACCTTAGCTTTACCACCAGCAACTAATGTAATGTCTGGTTTTTTCTCTGTGCCGATACCTGTTGCAACAACAGTTACGCGGATTTCATCTGTCATATCAGGGTCTAGAGAAGTACCAATCACAACTGTTGCATTATCAGATGCGAATGCCTTAACTGTATTACCTACTGTTTCGAACTCATCTAGACGCATATCTAGGCCTGCAGTGATGTTCACAAGAACGCCACGCGCGCCAGCTAGGTCGATGTCTTCTAGTAGTGGGCTAGAAATTGCTGTTTCAGCAGCTTCTTCAGCACGGTCTTCACCTTTTGCGATACCGCTACCCATCATTGCATGACCCATCTCAGACATTACGGTGCGAACATCCGCGAAATCGACGTTAATCATACCAGGGCGAGTAATTAGCTCAGCGATACCTTGTACAGCGTTTTTAAGTACATCATTTGCACTTGCGAAAGCTTCTAGCAGAGTTACGCCGCGGCCAAGTACTTTAAGTAGCTTTTCATTTGGAATCGTAATTAATGAATCCACATGTTTAGAAAGCTCTTCAATACCTTGCTCAGCAAACGCTAAACGCTTTTTGCCTTCAAAGCTAAATGGCTTAGTTACAACAGCAACCGTCAGCACACCCAACTCTTTCGCAACTTCAGCAATAACTGGAGCAGCACCTGTACCAGTCCCACCGCCCATACCAGCTGCGATAAATACCATATCGGCGCCAGTTAGAACTTCTTTAATTCTTTCTCGATCTTCGAGAGCTGCATCACGGCCTACTTGTGGGTTTGCACCAGCGCCCAAACCTTTAGTGATATCACCACCAATTTGGATCACGCTGCTCACGCTTGTTTTACGAAGTGCTTGTGCATCAGTGTTAACACTGATGAATTCTACGCCTTCGATTGATTCACGTACCATGTGCTCAACAGCGTTACCGCCACCGCCACCAACTCCAACGACTTTAATTACTGCATCGTCAGACATTTCCATCATCGGTTCAAACATGTGTTATCTCCGTTTTTTCCTGCAACTCAGGTTAAAACTCTTTTTGTATCCAATTACGCAATTTGCCAAATAAACCAGACATAGAAGGTGCTGAACGCTTAGGTTCGCTGTAATCACCTTCATCACTGATCTGACAATCTCTTGCGTAATGAAGTAAACCAACCGCCGTAGAATGATACGGCTCTTTAACATAGTCAGTTAAGCCACTAACTTCTAACGGCTTACCAACTCGAACTTGATTGCGGAAAACACGTTCCGCACACTCTACCAATCCGTCAATTTGTGCCGCTCCACCAGTGAGAACGACGCCAGCTGCAAGGTGGTGTTTAATACCTTCATCTCGTAGCTGTAATTGAACCGTATCAATAGTTTGGTTAACGAGACCCATAAGTTCAGTGTAACGTGGTTCAATCACTTCCGACAAAGTTTGTCGTTGCAAACTTCTCGATGGGCGACCACCAACACTTGGGACGTTAACAGAGTCATCCTTGCTTACGAGTTCACTCAGAGCGCAACCATGGTTTACTTTTATCTCTTCAGCATCGCTCACTGGCGTGCCGAAAGCGAAGGCAATATCACTGGTTACTGCATTTCCTGCGTAGGAAAAGACTTCTGTGTGTCGAAGTGCGCCGCCAGTCCAAATGGAAATATCCATTGTACCCGCACCGATATCGACAACACATACTCCAAGCTCCCTCTCGTCTTCAGTAATTACCGCATTGCTTGAGGCAAGTCCTGAAAACACGATTTGTTCTACTGTGAGACCACATCGTTCAACAGCTTTAATAATGTTTCTCGCCATGTCGCTATGGCAAGAAATTAGGTGAACACTGACTTCCATTCGAACACCAGATAAGCCAAGTGGGTTCTTAATCCCTTCTTGATAATCAATGGTAAATTCTTGTGGGATCACGTGCAGAATTCTCTGCTCATCACCTATTTTAATTGATTTCGCGGTATGGATCGCTCGATCCATATCGTCTTGAGACACCTCTTCATCAGAGATAGTGCCCATGCCTTTTTCAATTCGGCTTGCGATATGTTTACCCGATAGCGAGATAAATACATTGCTGATTTGGCATTCCGCCATCAACTCTGCTTGATCAATAGCTCGCTGAACCGACTTAACTACCGACTCTAGGTCGTTTACACCACCTTTATCCATACCTCTGGATGGGCTTTGCCCTGAACCAATGATATTGATTTGACCATCAGGCAATATTTCACCAACTAGAGCTGATATGGTCGCAGTGCCTATATCAAGACCAACGATTATGTTGTCATCTGCGGTCTTAGTCATCTGTGCTCTCTTCTAACTCTTGCTCTGGAAACCAGCCTACAGCGGCTCCCGTATCATACCTGAGGTCGATGTAGCTCACTTGATTCGCTTTACTACCAAGTTCGTTGTAAAGCGAAATGAAGCGTTCAACACGCTCATCTAAAGAATCTTTACCTAGTTCTAAACGGATACCGTTATCTAGGATTATTTGCCAAGCGCGACGCTCATTGAGAACGAGCGAGGTAACGGTTAACCCTAGATTGTTAATCAAAGGAGTTATTTGTCGCCACTTTTCTATCACTTTTTGGCTGGTGCCGTCTGGGCCGTAAAGCTTGACTCGATCGCCCTTCAAAAGACCGATATCACCATTAAACACCTGACCATTATCATTCAACAGCATGTTACCGTTCCAGATTGCTGCTGCATGATACTCAGTCAAAAATACTTTTATTGTGTCTGGCCACTGCTTACGAATGGAGACCACTGAAACCCAAGGTAACGCTTCTAAACTGTCTTGCAACACACCGATGTCTTGCGACATGAACGTTCCAATATGCTCTAGCTCGCCAAAGGCATGTTGAACATCACCAGCAGTTACGTAAGTTAAGTCGCCTTGAAGTACTATTTTGGAGAGAGGCAATCGCTGATCGTCCCACATCCAAGTCAGTGTGGTATAGAAAAGAAATCCAATGAATAGCAGTACCATGACAAAAAAAGACCCGCCTACAGCGTGTTTCTTTAGCGATGGTAAACTGAATAGGTGGCGGTTTTCGCTAAAAGTACTTTCTACCAAAGCCCGCATTCCCTGTCGTTGGTTCGCAATTCTATTCCCTATCTTCGTAATAGAGGTAAAAGCACTTACTTTAACCTGTGAATTATACTGAGCAAAATCAAACTATCAAACGTTGATAATAAGATTTTTGGTCAATTTTAGGTCAATCGCAAGAAGTGAGCGATCAACCACAGTCTGTATACAGTATTCTGTTACGCGTTTTGCATCTTATTAATGTCTAATTGTAGCGATTCAAGTTGCTTCGCTACACGACCAACATCACCAGCACCCTGTGTTAAAACAAGGTCTCCGCCTTGAATAACGTTGGCTAAAACCGACGGCAGCGTGTTGATATCAGCAACAAAGATGGGATCAATCTTACCACGCCCACGAATAGTTCGACTTAACGAGCGTCCGTCAGCCCCTGCAATAGGTTTCTCACCTGCAGAATAAACATCTAACAGAATAAGCACATCAACCTGCTCAAGAACGTTCGCGAAGTCATCATACAGATCGCGAGTGCGGCTATAACGGTGCGGTTGGAAGATCATCACAAGACGTTTATCAGTCCAACCACTTCGTGCAGCTTGAATGGTGACATCAACTTCGGTTGGGTGATGGCCGTAATCATCGACCAGCATTGCAACACCCTTACCCGTTTCATATTCACCAAGGTGATCGAAACGGCGACCCGTGCCTTCCGTTCCCGCCATCGCTTTGAGAATCGCTTCATCGCTGATGTCATCTTCTGTTGCAACAGCAATCGCCGCGGATGCATTCAATGCATTGTGACGACCTGGAATGTTTAACGTGATATCAAGGTTAGCTTTACCTTCACGTACCACTGTGAATTTGCCTTGCTGGCCTTCTTGTACGTAGTTCTCAATACGAATATCCGCATCTTCAGAGAAACCGTAAGTAATCACCTGGCGACTTACCTGAGGAATAAGCTCACGCACTACTGGATCATCAACACACATCACAGCCTGACCGTAGAATGGTAGGTTGTGTAAAAAATCAATAAACGTCTGCTTTAGCGTTTCAAAATCGCCGCCGTAGGTATCCATATGATCCGCTTCAATGTTAGTTACGATACTAACCATAGGTTGCAGATGTAAAAATGAAGCATCACTCTCATCGGCTTCAGCGATAAGAATACGGCTTGAACCTAAACGTGCGTTAGTGCCAGCACTTTTAACCAAACCACCGTTTACGAAGGTTGGATCTAGGCCGGCTTCCGAGTAAATCTGTGTCACTAGCGCAGTCGTGGTTGTTTTACCGTGCGTACCTGCCACAGCAATACCGTGACGAAAACGCATCAGCTCAGCCAGCATTTCTGCACGACGAACGATCGGTGTGCGCGCTTCACGAGCTGCAATAATTTCTGGGTTTTCTTCGTTGATAGCGGTTGAAACAACCACCACACTTGCGTCGGCAACGTTACTCGCTTGGTGACCGATATAAACGGTCGCACCCTTGCTAACTAAACGATCAGTCACTGGGTTTTGAGCAATATCAGAACCCGTGATCTGGTAGCCTTCATTTAGCAAGACTTCAGCAATCCCGCTCATTCCGGCACCACCAATACCAATGAAGTGGATAGATTTAACACGGCGCATCTCTGGCACCATTGCACGGATTTGCGCTAAGTCTTGGGTATGTTCAATCGTCATCAATTCAATCTCATTATTTTGCTAAAGCTTTAATCGCTTCAGCGACGGTCACATCAGCATCAAGCTTGGCGGCTTGACGAGCTTTTGTTGCCATCATTTTTAATTCATTTCTATCAAGCTGCGCGATAGTGTTCGCTAGCTTATCAGCCGTTAGTTGAGGCTGTTCAATCATTAACGCTGCGCCACATTCAACTAAATGGTCGGCATTCAACGCTTGTTGTCTGTCTTTGTGCATAAACGGAACGAAGATAGAACCGACACCTGCCGCAGACACTTCTGATACGGTTAATGCACCTGAGCGACACACTAATAGATCTGCCCACTCATAAGCTTGCGCCACATCATCAATAAATTCAGTCACTTGAACATTACCAACAGAATGTGATTTGTATTGCTCAATAACTTGTTGTTGATTGTTCTTACCCGCTTGGTGCATCACAGTGAAGCCTTCACCAAGCTGCGCCATCGTTACTGGCAAGGTATCGTTTAGGATTTTTGCGCCCTGACTGCCGCCCATAACCAAGATGCGGATGTCACCATCACGCTCAGCCATGCGTTGCTCGGGTTCAGCTAAGGCAACCACATCTTCGCGTACTGGGTTACCCACCACTTCTGCGGTAGGGAAAGCACCAGGGAAAGCTTGGAAAACCTTTTTAGCAATCTTAGACAGCCATTGGTTGGTTAAACCTGCCACTGCATTTTGTTCATGGAGAACCACTGGAATGCCAGACAACCATGCCGCGATACCACCCGGGCCACTCACGTAGCCACCCATACCAAGTACCACATCAGGCTGCCATGCTTTGATGTGTTGCCTTGCTTGAAGTATGGCATTAATAATCTGGAACGGCGCTTTAATTAACTTGCTAATGCCTTGACCACGCAGGCCTTTCACTTTGATGAAGTCGATTTCAATGCCATGCTTTGGCACTAAATCCGCTTCCATTCTGTCTGCTGTGCCTAACCAGCGAATTTCCCAACCTTGTTGCTGAAGCTTTTTCGCTACTGCTAACCCTGGGAAAACGTGACCGCCAGTACCACCAGCCATCACTAAAAGTTTTTTGTTTTGTTTCATCACGTTAGATTCTTATTCTACTAATTCGTTTTGACTATCAGCTTGTTCTTTTTGTTGCATTCGGCATTCGTGGTCAATGCGCAGCAGCATTGATACCGCCACAGACATAACAATTAAACTCGAACCACCATAACTGATTAGCGGTAGGGTTAGACCTTTGGTCGGAACGATGCCAGATGCAGCACCTACGTTAACAAGCGTCTGAAACGCAAACCAAATACCAATACCAAAAGCCAGATAGCCGCTGAACACTTGATCGTGTTCAAAGGCTTTTTTACCTATCAGAATGGCTTTTAACACCAAGCTGAAGATCAACATTAATACTAAGGTAACACCGACAAAGCCAAGCTCTTCAGCCAACACAGCAAATACAAAATCGGTATGCGCTTCTGGTAAGTATTCGAGTTTTTGAATCGAGTTACCAAGCCCTTGCCCCATCCAATCACCACGGCCAAACGCCATCAATGACTGAGTTAACTGGTAACCACTGCCGAACGGGTCGTTCCAAGGTTCCCAGAATGAGGTAACACGTCGAACACGATAAGGTTCTATAACAATCAAACCGACGACCGCGGCAATACCTGCCACCATCAAGGCGATAAACTGTGAAAGCTTGGCACCAGCAATGAATAGCATGCCGAACAGGGTCACTAGCATTACGACCACAGTACCTAAATCGGGCTGGCCTAGCAGCAGCACGGCAAAAGCGCCGAATACCATGATCGGTTTACCAAAACCACCGAAGAAGGTTTTTCTCACTTCATCTTGCTTCCGAACCAAGTAGCCCGCCATAAAGATAAACAGCGATAACTTGGCGACTTCAGCGGGTTGTAAGTTAAATAGCCCTAATGGGATCCAACGCGATGCGCCGTTAACCGACTTACCGACGGCTAATACCACAATCAGCAAGAAGAAGGACAAGCCCAGTAGATACATACTGTATTGAAACCAGCGTTGCATCGGGATTTGCAATATGACGCTAGAGACACCTAAAGCCAATACAAGGAAGATGGCATGACGGAACATAAAGTGAAACGGCTGATCGGTTAAACGAGCACTGATGGGGAACGAAGCAGACGTCACCATCACCAAACCTGTCAGCATTAGCCCAAGAGCAATCCACACCAATTGACGATCGTAAAGCGCCTCGGGAGTAGCACGGTTTAGCCACTGCCAGATGGATTGATTAATCTCTTTGACTCTTTGCACTGAATGTTAGTCCTTCAACACGTTAAGCATACTCATGAGCAAGCTCAGTGAACGCATCACCTCTTGCCATGAAATTATTAAATTGATCGAAGCTTGCGCACGCCGGAGACAGCATCACCATATCTCCAGCCACCAGCTGTGGCGAGATAGATTCGATTATCTGCTGCATGGTATCGAACTTTTGTGCCGATGGGTGCAGAGGCATGAATTGATCTGCATCTTCACCGAAACAACACAGCTGAACACGCTCAAGTTGCGCCAATACTGGTTCAAGCTCACTAAAGTCAGCACCTTTACCAACGCCGCCAACCAAAAGATATAACGTACCTTGATACTCCAACCCAGACAGGGCTGCCAATGTGCTGGCTACATTCGTTGCTTTGGAGTCATTAACCCATTTGATTTCGCGCTTGTCAGCCACGACTTGGCAACGATGCGTCAAACCGTTATAGGCCTTCAAAGCATCAAGACTTTTGCTGTAGTCGATACCAACTTGCTTCAATAGTGCAAGTGAGACTAACGCATTCGCCACATTGTGACGTCCAACCAATGTTAAATCTTGGGTAGCAAGGACAGGTTTACCGTTGTCCATTAGCCATTCGGTACCATCAACTGTCGCGACACCAAACTCTTGATCGTCGAGTCCGAATGTTACTAATGACATGTTGTGGTCTGGATACGTCTCTTTGTCGTCGCGGTTAACAATCGCACACTGCGCGTTATTAAAAATTCTTAACTTGGCTTCACGATAATCAGCCATACCCTGATAGCGATCCATGTGATCTTCTGACAGGTTCAAAAAGGCTGCTGCTACAAGGTTTAGGTTCGATGTGGTTTCTAACTGGAAGCTTGAAAGCTCAAGCACATATAAATCTGCATCAAGCTCAAGAAGGTCTAAAGCCGGAATACCAATATTGCCACCGACACCAACGTTAAGGCCAGCCGCTTTAGCAAGTACGCCTGTCAAATCCGTCACGGTACTCTTGCCGTTTGAACCAGTAATCGCCACGACAGGTTTATTCACCGCCCAGCCAAACAACTCAATGTCACCGACAACAGGCGTACCTGCTTGAAGCACATCTTGAATTTCAGGGGTTGCTAAGGCGATACCTGGGTTAGCTACCACCAAATCAGCTTCCGCTAACCATTGGCTATTCCAGCTTCCAGAATGCAGCTCTACCGACTCAGGCAAAGATTCCTTTCCTGGTGGTAGCTCTCGCGTATCAATCACCTTCACATGAGTATGAGGCTGATATTTTACGAGATGTTTAACGACAGAGAGCCCGGTAATACCGAGCCCCACAACCACTACATTTTGAATATTTTGCCAACGTTCCATTTAAACAAGATGCTCTTAATAGTTTTAAAGAGCCCCTACTCAGAGGCTCACATAGGATTAACGAACTTTCAGTGTCGCTAGGCCAACCAGTACTAATACCATTGAGATTATCCAAAAACGCACGATAACACGCGGCTCTGGCCAACCTTTAAGTTCATAGTGGTGGTGAATCGGTGCCATGCGGAAAATACGCTGACCACGCAATTTGTAAGAGCCCACCTGCAGAATCACTGACAGAGTCTCCATTACAAACACACCACCCATGATCACTAGTACCAACTCTTGACGAACGAGTACCGCAATCACACCTAACGCACCACCCAGTGCTAGAGAGCCAACATCGCCCATGAATACTTGTGCTGGGTAAGTGTTAAACCATAGGAAGCCAAGGCCTGCACCAACGATAGCAGTACATACCACCACCAGTTCAGAGGTGTATGGGATGTATGGAATGTGTAGGTATGCTGCAAAGTTAACGTTACCTGTCGCCCAAGCGATAACAGCAAAACCAGCTGCAACCATAACCGTTGGCATAATCGCCAAGCCGTCTAGGCCATCAGTTAGGTTTACCGCGTTACTAGTACCCACAATAACAAAGTAAGTCAGCACGATGTACAGCAGGCCAAGTTGTGGCATCACATCTTTAAAGAAAGGCACCACTAATTGTGTCGCAGCAGTGTCTTGCCCATGAGCATACAGAGCAAACGCCACAACCAATGCAATAGCCGATTGCCAGAAGTACTTCCAACGCGCAATCAAGCCATCAGTGTTCTTACGAACCACTTTACGATAATCATCAACAAAACCAACTGCACCGTAACCGCCTAGCACGACAAGTACGGCCCAAACGTAAGGGTTTGATAAGTCAGCCCAAAGTAAGACCGTAATGATGATCGCAGCAAGGATCATCACACCACCCATGGTTGGTGTACCACGCTTACTGAAGTGAGACTCTGGGCCGTCATTACGAACAACTTGGCCAATTTGCAGCATTTGCAGACGCTCAATTAAACGAGGTCCCATCCACAGCGACAGACATAAAGCCGTCAAAATGCTCGCGATTGCACGAAACGATAAGTATTCGAACAAACGGAAAAAAGAAAAGTGTGGCTGTAGTAGCTCTGCAAGCCAAATTATCATGAAAAGTTCTCCTTTAAAGCAGCGGCTATTTTACTCATTCCTGCACTATTGGCGCCTTTTACCAACAAGGTATGTGGCGCGTTTTCTGGCAAGCTCAAGTGCTGCTCTATGTGCGCGATCATCGCTTCATGCGTTGCAAAGTGAGTGCCGTTACACACTTCACTAATCACCTTGGTATCATCACCGTAAGTGAGTACATGCTCAAAAGCGAATGGGGCAGCATATTCACCGACTTGACGGTGAAGTGCAAGGCTTTCATCGCCTAATTCAGCCATATTGCCTAAAATCAACCAACGCTGACCTTTGAAGCTCGACAACAATTTAGCTGCAGCTTTCATTGCCGGTACGCTGGCGTTGTAACTGTCATCTATCAGCTTGATATTCTGACTTAATTGTTGAACCTCAACTCGGCCTTTAACTGAGATAAGATTCGCTAAACCGCTTTTAATTTCTGCAAGCGTGGCACCGAATTGAATGCTCAGTGCAGCTGCCGCTAATGCGTTTGCTACATTGTGCTGACCAATAATGCCAAGTTCGACATCGATAGCACCTTGCGGGGTCTGCATATCAAAGCAAGCTTCACCCTGCTCGTTGATGCGAATATTCGTCGAAAAGTAATCCGCCGTGTCATCACTTTCAGAAAAGGTCAGTACGTTTTTGTCTGCAAGCACATCTTTCCAGAAGTCACCACCATTGCTCTCTAGGTTAACAATAGCAGTATCACCAGCAGCAAGCCCCTGAAAAATTTCGCCTTTCGCTTGTTTAACACCATCAATTGAGCCAAAGCCCTCTAGATGCGCGGCAGCAACGTTATTCACTAAGGCCACCTGTGGTTTCACAAGCTGCGTGGTATAGGCAATTTCACCAATGTGGTTCGCGCCCAGTTCTATCACGGCATAGTCGTCATTGGGTTCACTGCGCAGCAAGGTTAGTGGTACTCCAATATCATTATTGAAGTTACCCGCTGTAAACAGCACTTTGCCACGTTGTTGTAGAATACTCGCGACCATCTCTTTGACGGTCGTTTTGCCACAGCTTCCTGTTATCGCCATGGTTGGCACGTTACATTGTTTGTGGATCCAAGCACTTAGCTGACCTAAAGCAAGTTTAGTGTCTTCAACAACAACTTGAGTAATATTTAGGTCAAGTTTTCGTTGAACTAATAACGCACTCGCATTGGCCTCAACAGCCTGACCACAAAAATCATGCGCATCAAAACGTTCACCTACGAGAGCAACAAACAGTGCACCTTCTTCAACGGTGCGAGTATCGGTAGAAACCGCATTGATCAAACTATTGCTCGATTTGCCAGCCTCTATCAGCTGACCACTGACCACGGAGCAGATCTGCTCGAGTGATACATCAATCATTATGAAATACCTAAAAGTTGTAGTGCTGACTCTCGATCCGAATAGTGGATCGTTTTGTCTTTCAATACTTGGTAATCCTCATGGCCTTTACCTGCCAGAAGAATAATGTCGTTATTACCCGCCTGCTCTAGAGCAAACTTAACCGCCTGAAAGCGATCGTGTTCAACAAAGGCGACTTCAGGCTCACTTAAACCTGCCAGCATGTCTTTAACAATCAATGCCGGGTCTTCACTGCGAGGGTTGTCATCTGAAATAATAATGTTATCGGCGAACTGCTCTGCGGTAACCGCCATCATAGGGCGCTTGCCTGTATCTCGATCACCACCGCAGCCAAAGATTGCCCATAGCTTTCCAGAGCAATGTACACGTAGTGCTGCCAATGCTTTCTCTAATGCGTCAGGTGTATGCGCGTAGTCGACAACCACTTTCGCTTTGTTTGGTACTTGGAACAATTCCATGCGACCAATAACAGGTTGCAATTGAGGTGCTGTGTCGATCAAGGTTTGCTTGTCGATGCCTAGTACAAGTAGGGTCGCGAAAGCAACCAATACATTTGATGCGTTGAACTGGCCAATTAAAGGAACAGACAGTTGTCCCTGCCCCCAGCTACCATCAAAAGCGAGTTTGATACCCGTCTCTGCATAAGCAACATCCGATGCCCATACTGACTGCTGGTAGCCCGATAACGGAAGCAATGACACAGCTACTGCATTGGACAGATCAGCCATCCAAGCTTTACCGACTTCATCATCAACATTAATCACAGCGTGCTTACACTTATGCTGAGTAAACAAGCTCTTCTTAGCCAGAGCGTACTCTTGCATCGTGCCGTGGTAATCCAAGTGGTCACGGCTCAAGTTAGTAAATACACCAGCCTCAAAATCCAATGCCTTAACTCGGCCTTGAACCAAACCATGAGACGAGATTTCCATCGCGGTATAAACAGCGTTTTCTTCAGCCAACTCACTCAGCGTACGTTGTATTTCAATCGCACTACCGGTCGTATTCGCCGCCGTTTTAAGGTTGTCTAGAAAACCGTTACCCGTGGTGCCCATTACCGCAGAGCGTTGGCCGACTAAATCTAGCCACTGAGCAATCAATTGGGTGATAGTGGTTTTGCCATTGGTGCCGGTAACACCAATTAGCTTAGTCGCCTGAGACGAGTAAACACGACCGGCCAACTCAGATAACACCAAGTTAAGGTCTTTAATGTAAACAACCGGAACAGCATCCAACCACTCAATCAGACCATGGGCCTTTTCAGCATCAGCTTGTGCGATAACGGCATTGGCTCCCTGTGAGACCGCTTTGTCAATGAAACGACGGCCATCAACAGCATGCCCAACTACAGCAACAAAAATATCGCCGTCTTTGATGGCACGACTATCCAACTCCAACTGTTCAACGGCAATCGCATCCAGCTCAGGTGAACTAAAGTCACTCCAAAGAGAAAGTAAAGATGACAGCGTGAGGCTATTACTCATATTGAATCCTGATTGGCTCTATTCTTGAAACTTGTTTTCATCAGCAGGGACATTCAGAATTTGCAGTGCGCCCTTCATGATTTCAGAAAAAACAGGGGCTGCGACCGAGCCACCATAGTAGAGGTCACCTTGAGGTTCATTGATCATCACAACCAAAGAGACTCTTGGGTCACTCACTGGAGCAACACCTGCGGTATAGGCGAAGTACTCGTCTCCATAACCACCGGAAATCGCTTTTCTAGATGTACCTGTTTTTGCTGCTACTCGGTAACCCGGCACGGCAGCTCTTGTCGCTGTACCGCCCTTTTGGGTTACGCCTTCTAGCATGTTCAAAACCAACTCAGCATTTTCGCGCTTGATGATCTGTTTTGAGAAATCTTGGTCGTTGCTTTTAACGATATGGATAGGTTCGTAAACACCGTGATTCGCTAACGTCGCATAGGCATGAGCCAATTGCAGCGGAGTAATCGCTAGACCATAACCAAAGGATAAGGTAGCGATTTCAAACTTAGACCAGCGTCGACGGTTCGGGAAAATACCCGCGGTCTCACCGACTAGATTCAGCCCAGACATCTCGCCAAGACCAACAGAACTGTACATGCCCAGTAGCGCTTCAAGTGGCATATCCAGTGCTAACTTCGCCACACCGATGTTACTCGACTTCTTAAGGATTAACGCCAAGTCTGCCTTACCAACTTTGGAAGTATCACGTACACGGCTACCACCGATTTGCATGATGCCGTTACCCGTATCAATTACAGTATCAGCATCCGCGGTACCATTTTCGAGAGCGGCAAGAACAACAAACGGCTTAACCGTCGAACCTGGCTCAAAAGCATCGGTGATCACGCGGTTACGCATCTTAAAGCTTTGTAAATCAGCACGATTGTTTGGGTTGTAAGACGGTGCGTTAACCATGGCCAAAACCGCACCCGTTTTTACGTCTAATAAGATGGCAGATCCAGACGTCGCCTTGTGATCGGCTACCGCCTGTTTAATCGCTCGGTAGGCGATCGCTTGTAATCGTTGATCGATCGTTAGCTCGAGTGGTTTACCTTCTTCACGCTCTTCTAGTGCAATGTTTTCAACTACTCGCCCGTAACGGTCTTTACGGATTGTACGTTTACCTGCTTCACCCGTGAGCCACTTATCGTAGCTGCGCTCGACACCTTCTAGGCCGTGTCCATCAATTCCGGTCACACCAATAAGATGCGCGCTGACTTCACCGGCTGGGTAATAACGACGTGATTCTGCTTTAAGACCAATACCCACCAGCTTTAAGTCGCGGATGTATTTCGCCATTGCTGGGCTAACTTGTCTTTGCAGGTAAATAAATCGACGGGATTTGTTGCTAGAGATCTTGTTGATCATCGATTGTCGATCTAAGCCAAGTACATCAGCTAGCGCATACCAACGATCAATTTGGGCCATGCCATTTTTATCGAAGATGGTTTTCGGGTCAGCCCATACCGCCTCAACAGGCACACTGACGGCAAGTGGTTCGCCATTGCGGTCTGAAATAATACCGCGGGCAGAAGGAATAGCCTTAACACGTACAGAACGAAGGTCGCCCTGACGAATTAAGTTATCTGGTTCAATGACTTGGATGTAAGCCACACGACCTACTAGTACAGAAAAGGCAACCAACACAAAAGCAATAACGACGTTGAAACGCCATTTAATCAGAATTGGATCCGAGTCCTTTTCGCTCTTCACTCGCTCTTTCGTTGGTTTCTTAACGGCTTTCGCGGGGGCTTTTTCCTTTTTTCCGGTCATTTCAGTGTGATCACAACTTCTTTGTCGGAGTCTGGACGTTTCATGTCTAGCTCTCGTTTTGCCGATGCTTGAACGCGGCTATGTTCAGCCAGAGCCGTCTCTTCAAGCATTAAATTTCGCCATTCATTATCAAGCTGTTCACGCTCACTCAATGCCATGTCTTTTTGCGTGATTGCCTGACGTGACATGTGTGTCGTGAGAACGACCCCCATCGCGCTCGCGAAGATACAGATAAGCAGCACCAATGGGACCTTACCCACGGAGATCAAATCAAAAAATATTATCTTGGCTAAGTTCGGCTTGGAGGTCTTCATTGACTATAGCTTTTCTGCGATTCGTAATACTGAGCTACGTGAACGAGTGTTCTCATCCACTTCGCCTTTCGATGGTTTGATCGCTTTACCGACAGGCTTAAGATCAGCACTGCCTAGCGCTTTGATCTGCTCTTCTGTTAGTGGCAGGCCATGTGGTACTTGCGGACCTTGGCTCTCTTTACGGATAAAGCGCTTCACCATGCGGTCTTCAAGAGAGTGAAAGCTAATAACAGACAAACGGCCTTGAGGAGCAAGAATGCTTGCTGCGCCTTTCAGGGCTGTATCGATCTCTTCAAGTTCACTGTTGATGTAGATACGGAAGGCTTGGAAAGCACGTGTTGCAGGGTGCTTTTTCTCTTTGAAGCTTTTTGGAGCGACGTCCGAGATAAGCTTAGCCAGTTGACCAGTGCGCGTTAGTGGTTCGTTCTCTTCATTCTCTTGATAAGCAATGATACCTTTCGCGATACGACGAGCATGTTTGTCTTCACCGAACTCACGGATAACCCATGTGATGTCATCAAGATCGGCTTCAACTAACCACTGAGAGACAGGAATACCAGTTGTTGGGTCCATACGCATATCAAGCGGGCCGTCTTTCATGAAGCTAAAACCACGCTCAGCGTCATCTAGCTGTGGTGAAGAAACACCTAGATCCAGTAACACACCATCCACTTGACCGACTAAGTCATAACGCTCCGCATATTCAGCCATACCAGAGAACGGGCCGTGAATAATCGTAAAACGAGGGTCATCAATCTTTTGCGCTTCTGCAATCGCTTGTGGATCACGGTCAATACTAAAGAGTCGTCCATTCTCGCCCAGTTTAGACAGGATTGTACGGCTGTGACCACCACGGCCAAAAGTACCATCGATGTAGGTACCGTCAGGTTTGATCGCAAGTCCGTCAATAGATTCGTTAAGCAATACTGAAATATGTTTGAATGCTTCTGTCATAGTCTTCTCAGTGAGTGGATTGAGCCATTAGTTCGGCAATAATTTGTTCTATTAACGTTTTAGTGTACTGATTTCACGCCGTATCTCCACCATATTGTGTATAGGCTTTGGGAATTTTTGACCCAAGCTCATATCAGGGTGAAGGATTCTAAGGAAATCTAAATAAATTACGTCAATATAAAGCAAAAAACCCATCACTACCGTTAAGTAATGATGGGTTCTTTATATAGGTGGAGTTGACACATACGCCGGGTTCTGTTCCGCTTGCGCGGCGGTAACCATTCGTCTAGGCCTGCAATCGCTCACAGGCTCAAGCAATCTACCCGCCCCCATACGCGAGCAACGCAATGTGAGGGCCTATTTGATCTTGCTCCGGGTGGAGTTTACCTTGCTACAAACTGTTGCCAGTCGCACGGTGCGCTCTTACCGCACCCTTTCAGCCTTACCTGTGCCCCTTCCGAAGAAATGAGGCCATCGGCGGTCTTCTCTCTGCTGCACTTGTCGTGGGCTCGCGCCCCCCAGACGTTATCTGGCACCCTGCTCTATGGAGCCCGGACGTTCCTCCCCTCTGCCAGTCTCCCGAAGGACTTCAACGTCAGTTTCCCGAAGGACCTCAACGTCAGTCTCCCGAAGGACATCAGCAAAGCAGCGATTACCCGTTCAACTCCGAGGGCGGATTGTATAGAGATTAGAGTGCAGTGTCTAGCGAGATCACAAATATGGTGCAAACCTCTAAGCAACTGCGTGAATTTTACACAATTCAGACAAAAAAAGAGGAATAACGGCAATACCATCACTCCTCACAAGCTTTTCAATACAGGTTAGCTACTCTATAAAGAGGTTTCTAGTGGTCTAGATGCTCTAGGCCCCATTTGTATAACGCGTTCTTTTTCAGATTGTAGATTTCAGCTGTCATTGCCGCCGCTTTTTTAAGAGGTAACTCTTTAGTTAGGATACCCAGAGTACGAGTCGCTTCGTCTGGCAGTTCTGTGCTCGCTTCTTCACGATGACCATGAATCAGTAACACCATCTCACCGCGCTTACGGTTCGAATCTTCTTCAATCCACTCAATCAACTCACCCAGTGGCAATCCTTGAATTGTTTCGAATGTCTTAGTCAGCTCACGTGCCAAGACAACTTCACGGTCTGGGCCTAAGATCTCAAGCATATCTTGTAGAGAATCTGAGATTCGATGTGGTGATTCGTAGAAGATACACGTGCGCTCTGCTTTCGCGATCTCTAGGAACTTATCTTTACGACCTTTGCTCTTTGGCGGCAAAAAGCCTTCAAAGCTGAAACGATCAGACGGTAAACCAGACGCACTCAATGCCGTAATCACTGCACAAGCACCAGGAAGTGGCACAACTCTCACACCCGCTTGACGACATTGTGAGACAAGATGGTAACCTGGGTCACTAATTAAAGGAGTACCCGCATCAGAGACTAATGCGATAGACTGACCTTCTAATAACCTTTCGACTAGAACTTGCGCTTTAGTTTGTTCATTATGATCATGTAAAGCGAACGTTCTGGTTGATATATTGAAGTGAGCAAGCAGCTTACCCGTGTGGCGTGTGTCTTCGGCTGCAATAACATCGACACTTGATAAAATTTCAATTGCTCTTTGAGTGATATCTCCCAAATTTCCGATTGGGGTTGGCACAATGTAGAGAGTTGGGCTCTCTGTGAGCAAGGTTTTGTTATCTGTCATTTGTTTACCATCACTTCAACGATTAATATAGATACAAATTTATACGGAATTTAAAGAACTCATGGCAACGATGAACCATAAGAGACTCAGTGTACCACGCTTACTAACTCCAATTGCATTAGCAATTACATTGGCGGCTTGTTCTTCAGGTCCTCAAGCACCAACGAGCGTTGATATTACACTAGATCCAGCGCAATCAACTGAAAGTTACATGATGCAGGCGGATAGTAGCAAAGGAAGTCTACAAAACGACTGGTTAATCATGGCACTTAAGGCTTCTGTGCAAGCTGGAAAAACCGATCAAGCAACTCTGTTGATCAAACGCTTAGCAAAACAAGAGCTGAGCGAAACGCAACAAGCGGAATGGCAATTAGCTCGCGCTCAACTGTTGGTGAATAACTCGCAGCCTGAACAAGCTTATAGCCAACTGAACTTCCAGCCTTGGTGGAAACTTCCGAACGAGCAGTGGAAAGATTATCACGAGCTACGCGCGAACATTTCTGAAATGCAAAGCGAGTATTTTGAAGCAAGCCGTGAGTTAGTTCTTTATTCAGAGTATCTAGACGCTGATGACGAGCTCCAACAACAAGCTGCTGACCGTATTTGGCAGAACCTAAATAGCTACTCTCAATATGAGATTCTAGAGCTTAAAACGTCGCCTACAGAAGACGTTCTAGCAGGTTGGTTACAGCTGGCGATTTACATGAAGACGCTGAATTCAAACCTTCCAAACCTGCAGGAAACCCTGTCTGATTGGCTAGCAGAGAATTCTCAGCACCCAGCAGCAACATATACACCTCAGGCGATCACTGACATCTTGGCGCTAGAGATCAGCAAGCCAACCAGCACTGCACTATTACTGCCGCTAACGGGTAAATACGGTAAGCAAGCACAACTGGTACGTGATGGCTTCATCTTTGCGATGATGAACGACAAAGAACGCGAAGAAGATGCAACGCTGACAGTAATGGATACCAACGTGCAAAGTGCTGCTGAGATTAAAGCGACACTGGAAGAGAACAACGTTGATTTCATTGTGGGTCCGCTGATCAAGAGCAACATTACTAAGCTTCAGCAAGCGCAGAAAAACCACGAGAATTCGATTCCAGCTTTAGCTCTGAACATTCCAACGCAACTAGAACCTGATACCAATATTTGCTATCTCGCTCTATCGCCTGAACAAGAAGTTGCTCAGGCAGCGAAACACCTATTTGCTCAAGGCTACAAGTATCCGCTTATCCTTGCGCCAAGAGGACGTTTAGGTGAGCGTGTTGAGCAAGCGTTTAAAGAAGAGTGGAAAAAATACAGCAGCAACGATGTGGCTATCAGCTTGTTCTCTGACAAACGCCAACTGCAACGTAATGTGAATCAGGTATTTGGCTTGCAAGAGAGCCAACAACGTATCGCTCAAATGGATGGGTTACTGAACCTAGACCTAGAAACAGAGCCACGCAGCCGTCGTGATATCGATTCTGTCTACATTGTGGCTAAGAACTCAGAGCTAACGCTAATCAAACCCTTCATTGAAGTTGCAATTAACCCTGATGCTAGCCAGCCCGCTCTTTTCTCAAACTCACGCAGCAACAGCGGTGATAAGCAGTATGAAGACCTAACCGGCGTGTTCTACAGCGACATCCCACTATTGGTTGAGAACAAAAACGAGCTTAATAAAGAGCTAAACGACCTATGGCCTGCACACTCAAACGGCCAAAAGCGTCTGCAAGCACTGGGAATGGATGCATACTACCTAATGGATGCACTGCCACAGATGAAAGCCGTACAGGGTTACAGCATTCCAGGTGAAACGGGTGTGCTAACCATCGATAACAACTGTGTGGTTCAACGTGAAATCAGCTGGGCAGAGCATGGGGCTTTTTAGCCGAAAGTTCCTATCCAAACCAACCATCACCCACAAACAAGTGGGTGATAAATACGAGGCCGTGGCAAAATCTTATCTGATTAACCACGGTTTATCGTTAATAGAAGAAAACTTCATAGCAAAATGTGGCGAGATTGATCTTATAATGCGCCATAACAATACGGTTGTGTTTGCTGAGGTAAAATACCGCAAGCAAACCCGCTACGGACATGCCGCTGAAATGGTGACTGCCAAGAAGTCACAGAAACTGCTCAAAACAGCCAATGTTTGGCTTATGCAGCAAGGCTTGTCGGTGCACTCTACAGATTTCAGGTTTGATATTGTTGCCATTGAAGGGCCGAATGACACTATCGACTGGATTCAAAACGCGATTACCCAAGGATAAACATGCTAGACAGCATTAAAGAAAGTTTCACAGAAAGTATTCAAATCCAAATTGCGGCTGCAGAAGCTCTGCCTGACGCAATCACGCATGCCGCTCAAGCAATGGTTGCGACCTTGCTTAACGGAAACAAAATTCTTTGTTGTGGTAATGGTGGTTCGGCGTCGAATGCTCAGCAATTTGTATCGTGCCTACTCAACCGATTTGAAACAGAGCGCCCTAGCCTTCCAGCGATGGCACTCACAGCAGATAACACCACGCTAACGGCTGTGGCTAACGACTACCACTATGAAGAGATCTTCTCTAAGCAGGTACGTGCGTTTGGTCAAACTGGCGATATTCTGTTGGCTATCTCGACTAGTGGTAACAGCAAGAACATCATCAAGGCAATGGAAGCGGCGGTAACTCGCGACATGACAATTATCGCCTTTACCGGTAAAGATGGTGGTGAGATGGCAGGTTTGCTTGGTGAACACGATGTAGAGATTCGTATCCCTTCACACCGTACAGCGCGCATTCATGAAGTACACATGGTGACACTACACTGCCTATGTGACCTAATCGATCAAGTACTCTTCCCTGCTCACGAAGAGTGATATACGGAGCATCACAATGAAATCATTAACCTCTATGAGGCTGTTTAAGCTGATTAGTGTTTCGCTACTTACACTGTCTCTGTCTGGTTGTGCTGGCATTTTCATTGCTGGTGCTGCAACCACTGCAAACCTAGTCACGGATACGCGAACAACCAAAGAGATTTGGAACGACAACAACATCGAATTTGAAGTCGCAGCGATTACCAATAAACAACCATTCCGTGGCAACGTACGTGTCACCGCAAGCTCGTACCGAGGTTCGGTGGTATTGATGGGACAAGCAACCACAGATTCAGAACGTCGCGCTTTTGAAAACCAAGCCAAAGAAGTGGCTGGCGTTGAGAGCATCCACAATCAGGTTCGAGTGAAAGAACCTTTGTCTGTAAGTGCTATCAGTAAAGACAGCTGGATTACCACTAAGGTGAAATCAGCTCTGCTTGCGAATGCTGAGCTTAACGGCATCAAAGTAAAAGTGATTACTGAGGATTCAGAAGTATTCCTACTTGGACTCGTGACTAGAGAGCATGCCGATATCGCGACAGAAGTTGCGCGTAACATATCTGGCGTAAAACAGGTTATTCGAGCGTTTGAATACGGTGAAGAAGAGACGGCTGTTAACTAGCCGTAAGCCAGTCAACTAAATGCGATATAGCAGAAAAGAAAAAGCAGCGACGAGTCGCTGCTTTTTTATTTGGTTCGTTATCTAATACCAATCGTAGTAAATAATCTATCATTCTAGCTTGTTAAAAATTTCGATAACTGCGTTAGAATTTTTGATTGTAGAATAACTACTTATCAAAAAATTCCGCCTTGCTCTCAAGCTTTTTTCCTGCGCTATTTCTGATCACTTACTTACTGTGATTGGTATAACTAACGTTATTTGATAACACGAAGGCTTGGGCGACCTTTCGCTGGACGAGGTGGCTCAGGATCTGAGTCTGGCTCTTCAGCATCTACGTCTGCCGTTGCTACGCTCAAAGATGGGCCTTTTTCTGGTTCTTCAAAAGGACTTTCTTCAATCCCTTCTTCAAACGCTTCCATGTAAGCCTCTTCAGGTTCAAACATGGTACCAGCACCATTTTCACGAGCATAAATCGCTTGTACTGCGTAAAGCGGAACGATCACAGAGTGTGGACGACCACTAAAGCGAGCACTAAACGTCACAGCTTCGTTACCCAGTTCAAGTTGTCCAACCGCACGAGGCGCGATGTTCAGAATGATCTGACCATCTTGAACAAACTCTTCTGGAACTCGCACACCCGGTAATGTTGCTTCAACAACAAGGTGTGGAGTTAGTTCGTTATCAACCAGCCACTCATAAAATGCACGAAGCATGTATGGTCGGCGTGGAGTCATATTAGAAATATCCATAAACGCTTAGCGAACGAGTCGCATCTCACGCTCAGCTTCAGTTAGAGAAGCTAGGAATGAATCACGTTCGAATACGCGGTTCATGTAAATCTTAAGCTCTTTAGAACCAGGACCAATTAGTTCGATACCAAGCTCAGGTAAACGCCATAATAGCGGAGCTAGGTAACAATCAATTAGGCTAAACTCTTCGCTCATGAAGTATTCATACTCAGCGAAGATAGGAGCAAGAGTCAGTAGGTCGTTGCGCAGTTTAACGCGAGCTGCTTCAGATTCTTCAGCGTTGCCTTTAACGATCTTCTCTGCAACTGAATACCAGTTACGCTCAATGCGGTACATCATTAGACGGCTGTTACCACGAGCAACCGGGTATACAGGCATCAACGGTGGGTGAGGGAAACGCTCATCTAGGTATTCCATGATGATCTTCGAGTCATATAGAGCAAGCTCACGATCAACAAGAGTAGGTACTGATTTGTACGGGTTCAGTTCAACAAGCTCTGCTGGTAGATTTTTTTCATCAACCAACTCAACTTCAACACTTACGCCTTTTTCAGCAAGAACGATGCGCACCTGATGGCTATACATATCAGAAGCACTTGAGAAAAGAGTCATTACAGAACGTTTATTGGCAGCTACAGCCATGGAGCCCTCCAGTACACTTTAAATAAAAACAATGGAGGCCTAAAGCCTCCATTGAACATTAACATAATTTGGGAATTAGCACGGTATTATAGCACAATTAGTGCACATCACGCCAATACTCTTTCTTCAGCAAAATCACGATGATAGTGAAGATTACTAAGAAGGCCATTACCCACCAACCCATAGCGTGACGCTCAAGTTGAACTGGGTCGCCCGAGTAAACCAAAAAGTTAACAAGGTCACGAACTGCTTCGTCGTATTCACCAGCACTTAATTCGCCAGAGCCGTCAGTCTCAGTGCCAACAACAACCGTCACTTCCTCGCCATCTACCATATGAGTATCGTAGATTGGTGTTGGGATACCTTGCAGTTCTTCAAGAACGTGCGGCATACCAACGCTTGGGAAAACAATGTTGTTCACGCCAAATGGACGAGACGGATCTTCATAGAAAGTACGAAGGTAAGTGTACAGCCAGTCTGCGCCACGAACACGAGCAACCAATGTTAGGTCTGGTGGCGGAGCACCAAACCAACTTGCCGCTTGATCAGAAGGCATAGCATTAACCATCAAGTCACCGATTTTCGCTTCAGGGTCGAAAATCAGATTTTCCTTCATAAGATCAACGGGGATCTCTAAATCATTCGCAACACGTTCATAGCGCTGGTACTGCGTTGAGTGACAAGCGAAACAGTAGTTCATGAACATCTTAGCGCCATTTTGCAATGAAGCTTTGTCTGTTAAATCATTGTTCGCTTTGTCTAATGGTACGTTTGCACCCGCTGCCATCACCAGTGACGGCAACATAGCAAATAAAATTACAATCCACTTTTTCATTTGAATGTCACCCTTTCTGGTAATGGTTTCGTCGCTTCATTTTTACTGTAGAACCACAGTAGAACGAAGAACATGAAGTAACCTAAGCTAAAGATTTGAGCCAGTAGCGTGTATGTTGGCGTTGCTGGAAGCGCACCAAGTACACCAAGCGCAATAAAGCTTATTGTGAATTGGATGATGTTAATCAAATGCAGTTTGCTACGGTAACGGTAAGAACGCACTTTACAACGGTCGAACCATGGTAGTAGGAATAGCACAACAATAGATGCGCCCATTGCTACAACACCTAGCAACTTATCAGGAACAGCACGCAGAATTGCGTAAAACGGCGTGAAGTACCATACCGGAGCGATGTGCTCTGGTGTTTTCAGTGGGTTAGCAGCTTCAAAGTTTGGCGGCTCAAGGAAGAATCCACCCATCTCTGGGTTAAAGAACAGCACATAACAGAAGAAGAATAGGAAACCGGCCACACCAACCATATCTTTCACGGTCCCGTATGGGTGGAAAGGAATAGAGTCAATGATGTCGTATTTCTTAGTGTAATCCTTGTGGAATGGGAACTGCGTTTTGTAGTCGTCGCCCATTGTGCCTTTAGGAAGTTTCGTCTCAATACCGTCTGGGTTGTTCGAACCCACTTCGTGCAGTGCTAGTACGTGAAGTACGATAAGCAGCAGAAGTACAATTGGTAGAGCGATAACGTGCAGTGCGAAGAAACGGTTCAGCGTTGCACCAGAGATGATGTAGTCACCACGGATCCAAAGCGTTAGGTCATCACCGATAACAGGGATCGCACCAAACAGAGAAATGATTACCTGAGCACCCCAGTAAGACATTTGACCCCATGGTAGTAGGTAACCCATGAAAGCCTCAGCCATAAGCACTAAGAAGATCAACATACCGAAGATCCAAAGTAGCTCACGAGGCTTTTGGTAAGAACCATAGATTAGGCCACGGAACATGTGCAGGTAGATAACAACGAAGAATGCCGAAGCACCTGTTGAGTGCATGTAACGTAGTAGCCAACCGTATTCCACATCACGCATGATGTATTCAACAGAAGCAAATGCACCCTCACCTGACGGTACGTAGTTCATTGTTAGCCAAATACCCGTAAGGATTTGGTTAACCAATACCAACATTGCCAAAGAACCGAAAAGGTACCAAAAGTTAAAGTTCTTAGGCATTGGGTATTCAGATAAATGCTTTTTATACGCATTCATCGCGGGTAGACGTTTCTCTACCCAATCAAGCAATCCTTGCATTACGCGTCTCCCTCGTCCACACCGATCATGATCTTAGTGTCACTCAAATACATATGCTTTGGTACAACAAGATTCAATGGAGCTGGTACGCCTTGGAATACTCGACCTGCCATATCAAACTTTGAACCATGACAAGGACAGAAGAAACCAGACTTAACACCCTGAACTTGTTCTGCAAAAGAATCCGGCAGGTAAGTTGGAGAACAACCTAAGTGCGTACAGAAACCAACAGCAACGAAGAATTCCGGCTTAATTGAACGGAACTCGTTCTGTGCGTATTCTGGTTGTTGTTCAGCTTCAGATTGAGGGTCACGAAGTTGACCACCGATCGATTTTAGGTTTTCTAGTACCGACTCAGCACGGCGTACAACCCATACAGGTTTACCTTGCCACTCGACACGAACCATTTGCCCCGGTTCTAACTTACTGACTTCCACTTCCACCGGCGCGCCCGCAGCTTTCGCCTTGGCACTCGGATTCCATGATTTAATAAAAGGCACGGCTACAGCAGCTGCTCCTAAACCACCAACAACGGCTGTTGTTGCGGTTAAGAAACGCCTGCGACCGTTATTTAAAGGCGCGTTGCTCATCCAAACATTCTCCCATTTGCTCCTTGTGGATTGAAATAATTCCGATTAAAGAGCATGGCTAACAAAATATGTATTTAGTTCTATTTATTGACGGCAAATGATAAATAAAACCCTACTTTTTGACAAGATAAAGCTACCTTTTTGTAACAATCATGAGGCAAAGCGCACATTGGGTTACAAAAGCTTTCAAAATATAAGAATTTGGAAATAAAACGAGGAAGGGAAAGCGTTTAGAGGGGGTATAAAAACAAAAAGCCCGGCATATAGCCGAGCTTTGAACCACAATTCCAGTCGTAAAACTGGGGGCGTGTACTTTTTCGTAAAGAAAAATTAACGCTTAGAGAATTGAGGTTTACGACGTGCTTTACGTAGACCAACTTTCTTACGTTCAACGCAACGAGCGTCACGAGTAACGTAGCCAGCTGCACGTAGAGCAGGACGTAGAGTTTCATCGTACTCCATAAGAGCGCGAGTGATACCGTGGCGGATTGCGCCAGCTTGACCAGAAATACCACCACCAGAAACAGTGATGTAAAGGTCAAGTTTCTCAGTTAGTTCAACTAGCTCAAGAGGTTGCTTAACAACCATACGAGAAGTTGGACGACCGAAGTAAACATCAAGGCTACGCTTGTTGATTACGATCTCACCAGAGCCTGGTTTGATGAAAACACGAGCTGCTGAGCTTTTGCGACGACCAGTGCCGTAGTATTGATTCTCTGCCATTTTCATAATCCCCTTAGATGTCTAGTACTTGTGGCTGTTGAGCAACATGGTTGTGCTCAGTACCAGCGTACACTTTAAGCTTACGGTACATCGCGCGGCCTAGAGGACCACGTGGAAGCATACCTTTAACTGCTAGTTCTAGAACCATTTCTGGTTTCTTAGCAATTAGCTTTTCAAAAGTGATAGTTTTAAGACCACCTGGGAACTCTGAGTGACGGTAGTAAACCTTACCCTTAGCTTTGTTACCAGTTACAGCAACTTTCTCAGCGTTAACAACGATGATGTAATCACCAGTGTCTACGTGAGGAGTGTATTCTGCTTTGTGCTTGCCGCGTAGGCGAGAAGCGATTTCACTTGCTAGACGGCCAAGAGTTTTGCCTTCAGCGTCTACAACATACCAGTCGCGTTTTACAGTTTCTGGTTTAGCAACGAAAGTTTTCATGCTAATAATTACCTATTTAAAAAATTTACACTTAAGGAATACTCGCGTATTCCCACTGTCTAAGAGTTACCATTCATCACCCCTTCGAGTGTTGGAAAACTCTTGGCATAACGTGATTTTACTCATCGCTAGAGGCCCGCAGTAACGGTAGGTCGCAGGATTATAGAGAAGAGCGAAGAAAAAATCACCTCTTTTTGAACAAAATCACGATTTTTTTAATTCTATTTCTTATTCGAGATAATCAAAGCTAACTTAAGTGTTCTTTTGCCAAATATTCATGGCTCTGCATTTCAATTAAACGCGACTGACAACGTTTAAATTCAAAATCTAGCTGACCATGGGTGTATAGCTTTTCTAGCTCCACTTCCGCTGAAATAATCAGCTTCACATTGCGCTCGTAGAACTCATCAACTAATGCAATGAAGCGCCTCGCAGCGTCATCTGAAGTCGCGCCCATTTGCAATACATCCGCCAATAGAACTGTGTGATAAACCCGAGACAACTCAATATAGTCGTTCTGGCTACGAGCCGACTGACAAAGCTGAGCAAAGGTACCATGCAGTACGCCATCACTCGCTTCGACTACATCTAATTGACGGTGGTTAACCTCTATCTGCTTAAGCTTCTCTTTATCTTCACCAACGAGCTGAGCGTAATACTTTTCGAGATTAATATTCGCTTGGCTATCTAGCGGGTAATGGTAAATCTCAGCCTGTTCTAAGGTACGTAGACGATAGTCAATACCACTATCGACATTAAGGATATGACAGTTGTCTTGAATGAGCTTGATGGCAGGTAAGAAACGCGCTCGCTGTAACCCGTTGCGATACAGATCCGCAGGTGGAATATTAGAGGTCGCAACCAAGATAGCGTTTCGAGCGAATAACTCTTGGAACAAGGTTCCTAGGATCATCGCATCGGTGATGTCTGAAACAAAGAATTCGTCGAAACAGATAATGTCCGCTTCTTCCTTCAACTTGTCTGCGACTAAAGGCAATGGATCACTCACATTACCTAGCGCCTTTAGCTCATCATGAACTCGATACATAAAGCGGTGAAAGTGAACACGCATTTTTTTAGTGGTCGGTAAGGCATCATAGAACGTATCCATTAGGTACGTTTTTCCTCGCCCTACGCCACCCCAAAAATAGAGACCTTTCGGTGGTTGTGGCAGTTCTGGCTTTTTGCCTAGTAATTTCTGGAAGCGAGTCAGTTGAGGAATGGGCGTATTCATGTAATCTTGAAATTGATGAAAGAGTTCATCTAAAGATTTTACGGCTTGCTCTTGTGCTGGATCTCTTTGAAATCCATGTTCTTTTATATCTTGTTCGTATTTTTTAATGGGATTCATGACGACATTTCCACAATGAAAGCAATATCAGACAACAACTAAAAATGAGCCCAAACAGTACGAGGAATAACGTGATGTGGTGAATAATTCAGCATCAAACTGCTAACTAGCGCACACGCATTTCTCTTTATACTGCGGCTTTCTCATAGTACCATGGAGCCGTATCACGTGTAACTAAGCAGTAACAAACATGTTAAAAAACAATAATAAGGAGCTGTTATGCCTTGGATGTATGCCGTTGCCGGTTTACTAGTCGGAGTTATTTTAGGGGTCGCTATTTCTCGTCTCATGACACCTGAATACAAAAAACAAAAGAACGTACAGAAAGAATTGGATAGCGCAAAGTTTGCCCTTGAGCAGCAGCGACAAGAGCTGGCTGATCACTTTGCGAAATCAGCAGAAATGTTGGACACATTAGGTAAAGACTACACAAAACTGTACCAACACATGGAAAAAACAAGCTCAGAGCTGATTCCTAACCTGCCAGAGCAAGATAACCCGTTTGTGAAAACAGCCGCTGCCCATTCGGACAAGCCACAAGAGAAGCCTTCAGTAAAAGAGGCGACACTTGAGGAACAACCGAAAGATTACGCTAATGGCGCAACCGGTTTATTTACAGAGCAGAAGAAAGAAATCATGAATGCTCCCGATGTTGTTACAGCAAAAGCATCGTAAACATTTAACACTTCTGTGAACTTTACAAAGGTTTTTGAGTCATAACTTTCACTCAGGTCATTTGAAACTTATCATACTTATTAAACGTATAAGAGGGTTAAGACCTTAACTAGAGAGGAGTTTATGATGAAAAAACCTTTGCTTGCTTTATCAGTGCTAACTTTAAGCTTAAGTTCAATCATCACCCCCATTAAAGCAACAGCCGCACTGCCATTAAGTGTGGGTAATGAACAATTACCGAGCCTTGCTCCTATGCTTGAACAAGTGACCCCCGCTGTGGTTAGTATTGCCGTAGAAGGCAAACAGGTACAACGTCAGCAAATCCCTGAACAATTTCAATTCTTTTTTGGTCCAGAACAAACACGAGAGCGTCCCTTCCGCGGATTAGGCTCTGGTGTCATCATTGACGCCGAGAAAGGTCATATCGTGACCAATTACCATGTCATTAATGGTGCGGACGATATCAAAGTAAAACTGCATGATGGTCGAGAGTACGATGCTGAGCTAATCGGCGGCGACCAGATGTCTGATATCGCACTGCTAAAATTAGAAGAAGCCAAAAACCTGACCCAGATAAAAGTCGCAGACTCAGACAAACTAAGAGTTGGTGATTTTAGTGTCGCGATCGGTAACCCATTCGGACTTGGGCAAACCGTGACATCCGGTATTGTTTCTGCACTCGGCCGTAGCGGCCTGAATCTAGAAAACTTTGAAAACTTCATTCAAACCGATGCAGCAATCAACAGCGGCAACTCTGGTGGTGCGCTAGTGAACCTTAACGGTGAGCTAATTGGTATCAACACCGCCATTCTTGGCCCTAACGGAGGTAATGTCGGTATCGGCTTTGCAATCCCTTCTAATATGATGACAAACCTGACAGAACAAATTCTCGACTTCGGTGAAGTAAAACGCGGCATGCTTGGCGTTCAAGGCGGAGAAGTGACCTCTGAATTGGCAGAAGCACTCGGTTATGAATCAAGCAAGGGCGCCTTTGTTAGCCAAATCGTCCCTGACAGCGCAGCCGATAAAGCAGGACTGAAAGCGGGCGATATTATTGTCTCTATTAATGGCAAACGCATTGATACCTTCAGCGAGTTAAGAGCTAAGGTCGCAACACTCGGCGCTGGTAAGCAGATTGAACTGGGTGTGGTTCGTGACGGTAAGAGCAAAACCTTTGATGTGACGCTTGGTGAATCCACCAATAATAAAACACAAGCTGAGAAGCTCCATGAAGGACTAGCTGGTGCTGAGTTAACCAACACAACAGAGAGTGACTCTGCAACGGGCGTCAAGGTATCGAATGTTGCTCAAGGTTCACCAGCCGAAGCCTATCAACTCCTGAAAGATGACATCATCATCGGAGTAAACCGCCAGCCCGTTAAGAACCTTGCTGAGTTTAGAGAGATTCTTGAAAAACAACCTGGTGTACTGGCGCTTAATATCCAGCGAGGCGACCGAACTATCTATCTTGTGATTCGATAGTCTTACGTCAGCGCAATTACAGGGAGGCTCAGTAAGTTTGCTTTAAACTTACTCAGTCTCCCTTTTCTTTAGATCAATCAAAATGCTATGCTTCACTTGTAATCAAATCAGTCATCCATTGATGGAGGCTTCACACCTTACTTGTTGAAGAGGGAAACATGCTGTCCTTTCTATTTCGTTCTATTTCCCTTGGACTCGTTTCAGCGGCGCTTATTCTTCTCGCCTTCCCGAGCTTAAGACCAGCGATTGTCGCTGACGTCACTAGCCCTAAAGTCGATAATATTGGCTCTCTTCAGATTTCATTTAACCAAGCAGTTCGCCGCGCGGCGCCTGCAGTGGTTAACATTTATAGCCGTAAATACGCTGAAAGCGATCGAAACAAACTGCTCACACAAGGTTTGGGCTCTGGGGTGATTGTTAGCGAGAAAGGCTACATCATTACCAACTTCCATGTGGTGGCTCAAGCAGACCAAATAGTTGTGGCACTTCAAGATGGCCGAGTAGCAGCTGCGCAACTTGTCGGTTCAGACAAACGCACCGATATCGCGATACTTAGAGTCAGCGGTGATAATCTACCGGTGATCCCACTCAATCCTAATTACAAAGCCAATGTCGGTGATGTTGTACTGGCTATCGGTAACCCATACAACCTAGGTCAAACAACAACCTTTGGTATCATCTCTGCAACCGGCCGTTCTTCGATCAGTGCCGATGGCCATCAAGCCTTTATCCAGACCGATGCGGCAATCAATGAAGGTAACTCAGGTGGCGCACTGGTGAACTCACAAGGTGAGCTAGTCGGTATCAATACCGCCTCTTTCCAGCAAGCTACCGACATGGAAACCTATGGGATCTCATTCGCTATCCCCTATCCGCTTGCTAATAAAATCATGGAAAAGATCATCGCCGATGGTCGTGTGATTCGTGGCTATATTGGTATCGATGGACAAGACATCAACTCAGTCACCTCACGCATGTTGGGTACTAAGAATATCGGCGGGATCGTTGTGTTGGGGATAGACCCTAATGGTCCGGCTGCCGATGCGGGTTTTGAAGCTCAAGACATTATTGTCAGTATCAACGATAACCAAGTAAATGGTCGCCAGAGTGTAATGGACATCGTTACCGACCTGCGACCTGGTACAGTTATCGATGTGGGTATATTGCGCCAAGGTGAAAGCAAAACCTTAAAGGTGACCATCGCCGAAGATACTCGCCCGTAGAGCAAACTCTGTAAGCAATGATTCAAGCTGCTAATACACAAGTACAAAAAACCCAGCTCATAGGCTGGGTTTTCTTTTATCTAAAGATTGTTTCAAGTATCTCTACGATTCACTTTGCTCTTCGATATCGATGCGAGTCACTCGCTGTAGTCCTCTAGGCAGTAGACCACCACGACGACCACGTTCACCACGGAAGTTTTCAAGATCCGCAGGTTTCAAACCAAGCTTACGTTTACCGGCGTAGATAGTCAGCGTCGCATTCTCTGGGATAGCCATAAGATGTGAGACAAACTCTTCACGCTCTTTTGCTTTCGCAGAAGGGATGTTGATGATCTTGTTGCCTTTACCTTTGCTCAGCTGAGGGAGATCTTTAATCGGGAACAACAACATACGACCTTGGTTAGTAATCGCCAGAATCTGATTACTGTCCAAGTCAGCAATAGGGCTTGGCATCATCACTTCAGAAGCTTGTGGCAAGTTAACCAAGGCTTTACCGCTCTTGTTCTTGGACAGCAGATCGCTACCCTTACAAACAAAACCATAACCTGCATCAGAACCGACTAACCATAATTGTTCATTCTCTCCCATCACCACTTGGCGAATAGAAGTACCTGGGCTGACGTTCAAGCGGCCTGTAATTGGCTCACCTTGGCTTCGCGCCGACGGTAATGAATGTGACTCAAGGGAGTAGCTTCGACCATCACTGCCGAGGAACACCGCTTGTTGGTTACTCTTACCCTTAGCACTCGCTAAGAATTTATCACCCGATTTGTAGTTCAAACCTTCAGCGTCAACTTCATGCCCCTTGGCATGACGAATCCAACCTTTCTCAGACAACACAACCGTGATTGGTTCGCTTGGTACTAAGTCGCGCTCTGTTAGCGCTTTCGCTTCAGCGCGCTCAATCAGAGGTGAACGACGATCATCGCCGTATTTATCCGCATCTGCTTGGATTTCTTTCTTGATCAGCGTATTCAAGCGACGCTCTGAACCGAGTAGCTTTTCAAGCTTCTCACGTTCAGCTTCAAGCTCTTCTTGTTCCGCTCGGATTTTAAACTCTTCTAACTTAGCTAAGTTACGAAGTTTAATATCAAGAATCGCATTGGCTTGAATTTCAGAAATGTTGAAACGGCTCATTAGGACAGGACATGGTTCGTCTTCTGTACGAATGATCTCAATCACTTCATCGATATTAAGATAAGCAGCAAGCAAACCTTCTAAGATGTGCAAGCGTGCCAGTACTTTATCTAAACGGTACTGCAAACGACGGCGAACCGTTGTGCGACGGAACTCGATCCACTCTTTCAGGATTTGAACTAAGCCTTTAACTTGAGGACGATTATCTAAACCAATCATGTTCAAGTTAACGCGGAAGTTTTTCTCTAGATCCGTCGACGCGAACAGGTGACTCATCAGTTGATCACAATCGATACGATTCGAACGAGGCACCACTACGATACGTGTTGGGTTCTCGTGATCCGATTCATCACGCAAATCATCAACCATTGGTAGCTTCTTAGCGCGCATCTGGTTAGCGATTTGCTCAAGTAGCTTAGCGCCCGATACTTGGTGAGGCAGAGCTGTGATAACAATATCAGAGCCTTCTTTATGCCAAACTGCACGCATCTTGATGCTACCACGACCCGTTTTGTAGATCTTTTCGATATCCGACTTCGGAGAAATAATCTCAGCTTCTGTTGGATAGTCAGGGCCTTGGACGCTTTCCATGATGTCTGATAGCTCAGCTTTCGGGCTATCGATTAGCTTAATCGTCGCATCAGCAATCTCACGCACGTTGTGTGGTGGAATATCGGTCGCCATACCTACCGCGATACCAGTGATACCGTTAAGCAGGATATGAGGCAAACGAGCTGGCAACATTTGAGGCTCTTTCATGGTGCCATCAAAGTTTGGTTGCCAGTCAACAGTGCCTTGACCTAGTTCACCTAGAAGAACCTCAGCAAACTTAGATAATTTCGCTTCGGTATAACGCATCGCAGCGAACGATTTCGGATCATCAGGTGCACCCCAGTTACCTTGACCATCTACCAATGGGTAGCGGTAAGAGAAAGGCTGCGCCATCAATACCATCGCTTCGTAACAAGCAGAGTCACCGTGTGGGTGATACTTACCCAATACGTCACCAACGGTACGTGCTGATTTTTTGTATTTCGATGCAGCCGATAAGCCTAGCTCAGACATCGCGTAGATAATACGACGCTGTACTGGCTTCAAGCCATCACCGATATACGGCAATGCACGATCCATGATCACGTACATTGAGTAATTTAAGTAGGCATCTTCGGTGAACTTGCGCATTGGCAGCTGTTCAACGCCATCATATGTAATTTCGTTAGACATCCATTATACCTCGGCCATATCACCGTTAGTCTGTAGCCATGTACGGCGATCATCTGCACGTTTCTTACCAAGCAGCATGTCCATCATCTCGTTGGTTGCTTCGCTGTCATCAATCGTTAACTGCACAAGGCGACGAGTGTTTGGATCCATGGTGGTTTCACGCAACTGAAGTGGGTTCATTTCACCCAGACCTTTGAATCGTTGCACGTTGATCTTGGCTTTCTTCTGCGATAGTCGCTCAAGCACACCGTCTTTCTCTGCGTCATCGAGTGCGTAGAACACTTCTTTACCGCAATCGATACGATACAGAGGAGGCATTGCCACATAGATATGACCCGCTTCAACTAATGCATGGAAATGGCGAGTAAACAAAGCACACAGCAGTGTCGCGATATGAAGACCATCCGAGTCCGCATCGGCAAGGATACAGATCTTACCGTAACGCAGGCCGGATAAATCATCGTTGTCCGGGTCGATGCCTAGAGCCACCGAGATGTCGTGCACTTCTTGCGAAGCCAATACTTGGTCTGCTGACACTTCCCATGTATTTAGGATCTTACCGCGAAGTGGCATAACTGCTTGGAACTCACGATCACGTGCTTGTTTAGCAGAACCACCCGCCGAGTCCCCTTCCACGAAGAAGATTTCGGTACGGCTTAAGTCTTGAACTGAACAGTCAGTTAGCTTACCCGGCAGTGCTGGGCCTGAAGCGATTTTCTTACGCACAACCTTTTTGCTTGCGCGCATACGGCGGTGGGCATTCGCAATACAAGCTTCTGCTAGCTGTTCTGCCAGTTGTGGCTTTTCGTTCAACCACAGGCTAAACGCATCTTTTACCACACCAGACACAAACGCAGCAGTTTGACGTGAAGACAAGCGCTCTTTTGTTTGACCAGCAAACTGCGGATCTTGCATCTTCACCGACAGTACGTACGAACAGCGATCGAAGATATCGTCGCCCGTTAGCTTAACGCCACGCGGCAGCAAATTACGGAATTCACAGAACTCACGCATTGCATCAAGAAGACCTTGGCGAAGACCGTTTACGTGTGTACCACCTTGTTTAGTCGGTACTAAGTTCACGTAACTTTCGGTGATCATGTCGCCGCCTTCTGGCTGCCAGATGATCGCCCAGTTTGCCATTTCTGTTTCAGCAACGAATTCGCCAACATACGGTTCTTCAGGCAGCAAGGTGTAACCTTTCACGCCTTCGGCAAGGTAGTCTTTTAGACCATCTTCATAGAACCATTTATGCTCTTCACCACCGACTTTGTCGATAAAGGTAATTTCTAAACCTGGGCAAAGCACTGCTTTTGCACGTAGGTTGTTAATCAGACGAAGTGTCGAGAATTTAGGGCTATCGAAGTACTTAGGATCAGGCCAGAAATGTACTGATGTACCACTGTTACGATGACCACAAGTGCCCGTCACAGTAAGCTCTGTTACTGCATGACCGCCTTCAAGTGCGATCTCGTGAACCTGACCTTCTCGGCGTACGGTCACTTCAACACGTTTTGACAGCGCGTTTACAACCGAGATACCTACACCGTGCAGACCACCAGAGAACTTATAGTTGTTATTCGAGAATTTACCGCCAGAGTGGAGCTTAGTTAAAATCAGCTCAACACCTGAGATCCCTTTTTCAGGGTGGATATCGACAGGCATACCACGGCCGTCATCGGTAACTTCTAACGATTGGTCTGCATGAAGTACCACTTTGATCTTCTTAGCGTGTCCCGCTAGTGCTTCATCGACCGAGTTATCAATGACTTCTTGGGCAAGGTGGTTAGGTCTTTCTGTCTCGGTATACATTCCCGGGCGGTGTCGCACAGGGTCGAGACCTTCAAGTACCTCGAGGTCTTTTGCATTATATTGTTCAGTCATAATACGGAGTTTACTCAAAAAGTTTGCGTCAGTTCGCTGGCTCCAGTTTCACTAAAGCAGAATCATTACTATGAACCGTCATAGTAGAGCGAACGAGCGAAGTATTGGGGAATATAGTCTGGAAGCTGAGTAATGATGTCAAGCTAGTTCAAAAACTAAGACATCAAACTATGATATTTCACCATTGATAGATGAAATAACAGGCAAACAAGAGAAAATCACTTGGTTGGTGGAACAGATTAAAGATTTAGAAAGGTGATGATTTGTTGTGGGTAGCGTTCAAAATCAACAAAGCTATGATCCCCGCCCTCTTCTACTGTCTGTGTTGCACCTTGGTACTTCTCTACCGCTTGTCGGTAATTCAGAACTTCGTCTTCCGTTTGCTGAAGTAACCAGAAGTCGCTCGGCTTAGCGATAGCCGAAACCTCTAACGCCTTCAGTTCATCAATATGTTTTGTTTCCAGTACATATCGTTCATCTGTGTATGGGTTTACTTGTTCACCTAAATAGTCAGCAAGAAGCTCATACGGCTTCACTGCTGGGTTTACAACCACCGCTTTAAAACCATAGTGGCTATTCAGCCATGTTGAAAGATAGCCACCCAGCGAGCTACCGACCAACGCTATTTGATATTGCTCTTTGTATTGCTCCACCAGCTGCTGTAAATGAAGTGCCGCTTGTTGAGGGAAACTCGGCAGTTGAGGGGTTACGACTTTAATATCAGCGCGATGCTCCGCACAGTAATCTGCCATCACATTCGCTTTATGAGAACGTGATGAGCTGTTAAATCCGTGAATATAGAGAAGCAGCGATGGCTTATTAGCTTGTTGATTAGAGCCTGGCATCAATAACCGCCTTCATTAGTAACCAGCAGCCTTAAAATCAGGCAAGAACTGCCCATGAGGCAGACGACGAACTTGCGTGCTAACGGTACCGTCTTGATGTAATTCAATCTCTCTCCAGCCCGGAGACAAAGTATCAACCGCGAAGTCATCTGAGTTAGGTTTGAATTGCACACAAGTCGACGGTGTTGCCATGACTTGTACACCATGATGATCTCGGTTCATGTCTTGATGAACGTGACCACACAGTACGGCTTTAACATTGGTGTGCTGTTGAACCACATCCCAAAATTGATCGGCGTCTTTTAGGTTATGTTGATCTAACCATGCGCTGCCAACCAACAATGGATGGTGGTGCAATAGAACCAAGGTATTACGTTCAGGGAACTCCGTCAGCTTCTGTTCTAATAGGTCAAGCTGTTGATCGCTGAGGCGACCATGAGGCACACCAACCACCTGCGAGTCTAGCATCACCATCTGCCAGTTATCGCCTAGCAAGACATGCTCAACACACTGTATTTGTGGTGATGGTAAAACACTGCCCATATTAGGCTTAAAGTCATGGTTCCCTGGCAGCCAATAGCATGGCTTTTCCAAAGGCTGAATCCCTGACTCAAATTTCTGGTACGACTCAGCACTGTGATCTTGAGATATATCACCGGTTGCTAAAATCGCTTGATAGTCAAAGCCCTGACTAACAATGCCATCGACTACAGCACGAAAGCTATCTTGAGTGTTGATGCTTAATAAGCTGCCATTGCTCGGCGCAAATAAATGCGTGTCCGTTAGCTGCACAAGCTTAATAGTGCTCTCATCAAATTTTGAAGTGTGTGATAATTCCAAAATAACAAATCCAGATACGTTACTGTTTAGACTTTAAAAGTGTTGATAAATAGGCTCAATTAAAAGGCAATTGGGGTTCGGCTGATACCCGTTTTTAAACAAAACGTTAACCATTCCCCAAGAAATTTATTCAATTGAAATTTCTCGTCCTTTTGCAGAAGCTTAGTGTTGGGGTAGTCATATTTCGCTTTGACTCGCGAAAAATCCCCGCTAGCGCACACTTCTGCAACTCGAGCGTCGTGATATAGCCTGACAGACATTTTTGGCAAAGGAAACACTGGCATCGCATCACTCTGACATATATCTATTAATGTGGTGTATTTTGTGACCTCATTCACTGTCAATTGATACACCATATCAACAGCTTGGTAACAGCGAACGTCACCAACCTCATGCCCAACCGGTAACAAAGCGTTCAGTTTGGCATAGTTAGTCTCGTAAACTCGCATCAATTCAGCAAGATCAACATGATACGGTTTTTTGACCGCGATATTTGGCATGACGTTAATCTACCCACTCTGACTGTAATTCTTGGTAGTTCAATTGTAGCCACTGTAGCGCAATGATCGTGGCTCCATTTTCAAATACACCATCTTTTACCAACTGATAAGCAGCTTCGCGACTCATCACTTGTACACGAATGTCTTCACCTTCGTAGTCCAATCCGTGTACCCCTTTGGCTGTCGTTGCATCAACACAGCCAACAAAGACGTCGAGCTTTTCAGAGCAACCACCAGATGAAGGATAATACGAAGTGATAGGCAATACAGATCCGACTTCAACGCCCGCTTCTTCCATCGCTTCACGACGAGCAACATCTTGTGATGATTCGTTCGTATCAATGATCCCGGCCACAATTTCATATTGCCAAGGGTTCTCATGCTCTAGAGCGCCGACACGGATCTGTTCGACGATCACCACTTCGTCACGAATAGGATCATAAGGTAACAAAGCGGCAGCATGACCACGTTCAAACATCTCGCGTTCTATAGGTTGGCTCCAGCCCCCCTCAAACAGCTTATGTTTAAATGTGTATTTAACCATTTTGAAAAAACCACGAAACAGCGTCTCTTTTGAGACTATTTCCACATCTTGCGGAGTAAATTCATGTCGTTGATTGTCATACTGTTGCATTTGGTACCTCACTAAGTGATCTTTATAGTTTACTCATTGTCCGAGTTAACTACCAAGGATAAGGTTCAACTTTTTATATAAAATTTATAATTAAAGTTAAGCTTTAAAAAATAAATATTGTACAAGTGGACAGTTAACTGTAAAAAAGTGCAAAGTTTCGAGTAAATCACCACCAAACTGGGTTAAACTCTTCTAAAGAAAATTCCATAAAAGGCAGGAATAGGAAAATGAAAAAACTGCTTCCACTATTTATCAGTGCAGCAATTGGCAGCCTGAGTTCGTCAGCTTTTGCTGATACGCTAGCTGAAGTTTACGACCAAGCAAAACAGAACGATCCACAACTTCTTCGTTCAGCAGCGCAGCGCGATGCCGCTTTTGAAGCAGTAACGTCAAGTCGTAGCTCTTTGTTACCGCAAATCAACCTAACAGCAAACTACGACATTAATCGTGGTGATCGAGATACATCAGGTGTTGGTAATTCAAGCATTGATAACAACACTTGGGGAGCTGCTATCGGCTTCAGCCAAGAGCTTTACCAGCGTTCTTCATGGATCACACTAGATACGGCAGAGAAAACCGCTCGTCAATCTGATTCAGCTTACGCGGCAGAACAACAAGCCTTGATCCTTCGTGTTGCGACAGCATACTTCGAAGTGCTTCGCGCTCAAGATAACCTAGAATTTGTTCGTGCAGAGAAAGCAGCGGTTGCTCGTCAACTAGAACAAACTAAGCAACGTTTTGAAGTAGGTCTTTCAGCAATCACCGATGTACATGATGCGCAAGCTCAGTACGATGGTGTTTTGGCTGATGAAGTTCTTGCAGAGAACGACCTAACGAATAGCTACGAAGGTCTTCGTGAGATTACAGGTCAGGAACACTCTAACCTAAGCATCCTAGATACTGATCGTTTCTCAGCAAGCAAATCTTCTGAGTCTGCAGTTGCACTTGTTGAACAAGCAGAACAAAAGAACCTTAGCTTATTGGCTGCACGTATCTCTCAAGACGTAGCAAAAGACAACATCTCTCTAGCAAGCTCTGGTCACCTACCAAGCTTAACCCTAGATGGTAGCTACGCTGTTTCAGATCAATCAAACAGCACCCAAGATTACGACCAAGACAACCTAAACATTGGTTTGAACTTAGTTGTACCTCTATACACGGGTGGTAACACAACTTCATTGACTAAACAGGCTGAATACAACTACGTTGCAGCAAGTGAAGATCTAGAAGCAACTTACCGTAGCGTTGTAAAAGACGTACGTGCATTCAACAACAACATCAGCGCTTCGATCGGTGCTCTACGCGCTTACGAACAGTCTGTAGTTTCTGCTCAGTCTGCTTTAGAAGCAACAGAAGCTGGTTTTGATGTAGGTACTCGTACTATCGTTGACGTACTAGACTCGACTCGTCGTCTATACGATGCGAACAAAAATCTTTCAGATGCTCGTTACAACTACATCCTAAGTGTACTTCAGCTTCGTCAAGCAGTTGGTACGCTAAGCGAACAAGACATTGTTGATGTAAACGCAGGTCTAAAAGTAGCAAGTAAGTAACTCTTAATTACTCAAGTTACCGTTACAAAAATGCCGCTCATTGAGCGGCATTTTTATTATCGATTAAAGCGAGATTTACTGCCTAACTAAAAGCTTAACGCCAAAAACTAGAAACTAAAAACTAGCCTCGACCACCTTTAATCGCTTTAATGATTTCAGTGGTAGAGCAACCATCTTCAAAGTTAAGTACTTTCACTTCACCACCAGCAGCAATCACTTCCGCACCACCAGCAATCTCTTCAGGCTTGTAATCACCACCTTTCACAAGAATGCTTGGCAGTACCTCAGAGATTAAACGTTGAGGGGTATCTTCAGAGAATGGCACAACCCAATCAACTGCACCTAAGCCAGCCAATACCGCCATACGACGATCAGTTGGGTTCACAGGGCGACCAGGGCCTTTCAAGCGTTTCACTGATTCATCGGTATTTACCGCAACGATCAAACGATCGCCCAGCTCAGCCGCGTGATTCATGTAAGAAACATGACCAGCATGTAGAATATCAAAGCAGCCATTGGTCATAACTACCTTCTCGCCTTTCGCACGAGCACGCTTCACCGCTTCAACCAGTGCCGCTTCTGAGATCACACCGTAGTCTGTGTCTTGACTGCCGTGAATCGCTTCAGCTAGCTCTATCGTGGATAACGTTGACGTACCTAGCTTACCAACAACGACACCAGCTGCAGCGTTCGCTAATGCACACGCCTCATCCAATGGCTTACCAGCTGCAACAGACGCAGCCAGTACTGAGATAACCGTATCACCAGCACCAGTTACGTCGTACACTTCTTTCGCTTGGGTTGGCAAGTGGAATGGTGCCTGACCTTTACGTAATAAAGTCATACCATTTTCACTGCGAGTCACCAATAGAGCTTCAAAGTCATACTTCTCGATCAAGGCAATACCCTTCTCGATAAGATCTTCTTCTGATTTCACTTTACCTGCAACCAGCTCAAACTCTGCCATGTTTGGTGTAAGTAATGTCGCACCACGGTAGCGCTCTAAATCCGCGCCTTTGGGATCGATGAATACAGGAACATTGGCTGCGCGTGCTTTTTGAATGAAGCTCTGTACATGCTCTAATGCACCTTTCGCGTAATCTGACAAGATAACCGAACGTACATTTGGTAGGGCTTGCTCCATACGAGACAGAATAAGCTCTGGGTTGGTGTTTTCGAATTTGTCTTCAAAATCCAAGCGAATCAACTGCTGACCACGGCTCATCACTCGTAGTTTGGTGATGGTTGGATAGTCTTCTAACTCAACGAAATCACACTTAACCTTCAGAGCACCTAAAGTGCTTTTCAACACCTCAGCAGGCTCATCTTTACCAGTCAAACCAACAACATGAGCATGCCCACCAAGAGAGGCAATGTTCATTGCTACGTTGGCAGCACCACCAGGACGCTCTTCGTTATTTTCTACTTTCACAACGGGGACTGGTGCTTCTGGTGAAATACGGCCAGTTGGGCCATACCAGTAACGGTCAAGCATTACGTCACCGACAATAAGAACACCTGATTGGCTGTAGTCAGGTAGAATTGGTTTCATTGTTGAGCTCCAAAAATCGAATCTGGCTAGAGTCTAGCACACTGATTACAGTGGCTAAACTACAGATAAATGAGTAAAAGCCTATCAAGATAAACATAGCACTCGCTACGCTATGACTGAATTATGCTTCCATCCACTGCTTCCATGCCTGAACAACATGTTCTCTTTCCATTTCGAACTTTTCAATCGCCACATCCGCATCAAGGTTAAGTAGATTACGGTGGTGGATTTCATCCCTTAATGTGGTGTACGCATTGGTCAATGCCATACCTTGTTGCTCGTCCATTATCCCTTGCGACAACAAGCTTTCAAAGATTCTCACATTGTCACACCAACGAGTAAGCTTAGGTTTCTCGTTGCTGTATCTCAGCACTAAGTATTGCGCCAAGAACTCAATATCAGTAATACCGCCCGCATCTTGTTTAAGCATGAATCGATCGGCTTTTTTACCGCCTAAATGGCCACGCATTTTTTCACGCATATCCACAACTGACTTTTTGAGTGTTGCCTCATCTCGTGGCAAGCACAAAACCTCATGCCTAGTTTTGTTAAACGCAGATACCAATAAGTCATCACCGTAAATCATACGAGCACGAGTGAGGGCCTGGTGCTCCCATGTCCACGCGTCATTGTGCTGATACTCGTCAAAGGCATCGGTTGGACTCACCAATAGACCAGATGCACCAGAAGGGCGTAGGCGAGTATCGACTTCGTACAAAATGCCAGAAGCAGTTCTGGTCGAGAAAATATGAATAATACGCTGCGCTAATCTTAAGTAGAATTGGCGTCCATCGATCTCTTTCTTTCCATCAGTATAGATGTGTACCGGGCAGTCGTGCATGAACACGATATCGAGATCGGAGTTATAACCAAGCTCCCAACCACCGACTTTGCCATAACCAACGACAGCAAAACCGCGACCTTCGCGATCTTTAACATGGGTCGGTTCACCAAACTTAGCGGATACTTGTAACCAAGCTTGATTGACCCCCGCCTCCACAATGGCTTCTGCTAAGTAGGTCAGGTGATCACTGACCTTCATGACAGGTAGAGCACCCGCAATATCCGCGGCTGCAATTCTCAATATACAGGTCTGCTTAAACTGACGCAGACCTTCCATCTGTTGCTCCATATCATCTTCAGGGATACGGGCTAGATAATCACGCAACTCGGTCTTGTAAGACTCTAAAGGCACGGGATTGTAGAGTTGCTGAGGGTCGATAAGTTCATCTAACAGAATTGGATAACGACCCAACTGCTCCGAAATCATCGGGCTTGCCGTACACAGGCGAACTAGCTGAGTCAACGCGGCAGGGTGTTCATCTAGTAGTTCAAGGTAAGTGGTACGCGTAACGATTTTATGCAGCAGATGCAGTACTCGCGACAAACCAAACTCGGCATCCTTAGCGGTGTACAGCGCTTGAAACACTTTCGGCATCAGTCGATTGAGGACTTCCCGCCCACGAGGGCCAAGAGTCTTTTTAGCCAAATCGGCTTTAAACTGAATGATCGTTTTCGCCGCATCAGGCGGGCTCGCGACCGCAATGTCGTGTTCCAACACGTGCTCAATTACATCGGGTTTATGGGCCATATCCCACAACTCGCTAAAGTGGCTCGCGATCGGATTAGCGTCATCTTCATCAACGCCAATTAGGTCTTCGAACACGGTATGTACATTCGCCATATGGGCGCGAGTTGCCACAATCAAGCTATCCCAATCGGAAAATTGCATGGCAACCGCAAGCTGCAGTTGTTCGAATTCGCCGTCAGGTAAGGTTTGAGTTTGCTTATCAGCCATGGCTTGTAACAGGTTCTCAAGGCGACGCAAAAACAGATAAGCTTCACGTAGGTGCCCCACCTCTTCAGACTCTAGCAGATGAAGGGATTCAATCGCACTTAAGGTTTCGAGTAACCCTCGACCGCGTAAGCTAGGCTCGCGTCCACCACGAATCAATTGGAAGACTTGTGCGATAAACTCAACTTCACGAATACCACCAGAGCCAAGCTTGATGTTGTTCGAGAGACCACGACGACGTACTTCGCTGCTGATCATCGACTTCATTCTGCGCAGAGATTGAATCGCACTAAAATCAATATAACGGCGGAACACAAACGGGCGTAGCATTTGGCGAAGCTCTTGATACTCAGGATACATCTCACTGCCCATCACGCGCGCTTTAACCATAGCGTAGCGTTCCCAATCACGCCCTTGCTCTTGGTAATAGTCTTCAAGTGCAGCATAGCTCATCACAAGTGGGCCACTCTCACCAAACGGGCGTAGGCGCATGTCGACTCGATAACAGAATCCATCGAAGGTTTGCTGATCAAGCGCCTTAATAATACGTTGCCCTAGACGGGTAAAGAACTGCGCATTGGCAATGCTGCGTCTTGCACCTTGGGTTTCGCCATTCTCTGGGTAGGTGAAGATCAGATCGATATCGGAAGAGAAGTTAAGCTCACCGCCCCCTAGCTTGCCCATACCAATGATCAACATCGGCTGTGCTTCGCCTTGTTCATTACAAGGTGTGCCCCACTCTTTACAACAAATATCGTACTGCCATTGGTAGGTTTCGAAGATCATCGCCTCAGCCAACATCGATAGATGATTTAGGCTCTGCTCTAGCTCCCACGAACCCATAAAATCACGCCAAGCAATGTAGGTCATTTCTCGATTTCGGAATTGACGCAGCACGCGCTGACCGCTCATTTCATCGGTGCAACTAGAAAGTAATTCAGCCAAGCGTTCTCGGTATCCTTCAGCACGTTCTTCGCATGCCAACATATTAGGTAAGTCACCACATAAAACCGTATCACGCTGCAGGCAATCACCAACAAAACAGCTTAAACCGAGTACACGTTTAAGATCTTCAGTCAGTGGCTCAGACCAAGTATTGATGGCTTCACTTTGATGCTCTAATAATTGCTCAAAAGCAGACTGGGAGTGAGTGATGAGTTGAGAAGGCAATGGCATGTTTCTTCCTTGTATAAGCTGTGCGCCGAACAATCGGTTTATCGATTCAGTTCTTCAATAACGAGTTTTCATAACTAAAGATAAGTTATACCAAAGTTACGCCAATAAAAAACGCCCACATTAGCAATGTGGGCGTTTTATCGATTAACTTATCTGGTTGAGCTTACAACCGAGAAACAGTCTCTGGGAATTAGCCTTTGACGGATGAAGATTGGGTGCTGAGGACTAAACCTTAAATTGCTTAATCTTACCGTCGAGTTCTTGCGCGTTACTTTCCATAAGCTGAGAGGTCTCGAGCAGTTCACCAACCACCACAACTGAAGCTTCAACAAGCTCGCGTACATTGGTCAGGTTGACGCTCATCTCTTCAGCAACACTGCTCTGTTGGCCTGCAGCGGTCGCGATCTGGAAGTTCATATCATTGATTTGATTGACTTGGCTTACAATGCCGTCAAGCTCACTTCCCGCGTTAGTCACCAGATCAACACCTTCAGCCGCTTCAACAACACTCTTCTCCATCAGTTCTACCGCAGAGTTAGCGCTGCTTTGTAGATGACTGATCATGTCTTGAATCTCTACCGTCGCTTGCTGAGTGCGCTGTGCAAGGTTACGAACCTCATCAGCAACAACCGCAAAACCACGACCCGCTTCACCGGCACGTGCCGCTTCAATTGCAGCGTTCAATGCTAGTAGGTTTGTCTGTTCTGAAATGCCTTGGATAGTACCAACCACACTGCCAATTGAGTCAACGCGTTCTTCTACTTGGTTTACCGCTGCTGCAGATGCTGCGATATCTGAAGATAGCTCACTCATCTTAGACACTGATCCTTGAACGAACTTCTGACCAGTAAGAGCTTGGCCTGATGCCTGTTCAGTCAATGACGAAGCGCTTTGTGCATGCTCAGCGACAGTTTGCACCGTCGACGTCATCTCACTCATTGCTGTTGCCAGTTGATCGATCTCGTTGAACTCTTCTTGAGCTGACTCTTTGGTTTCAGACATGCTGATGGTCATCACTTCCGTCAGAGCAAACAGCTCATCAGAAGAGGCCACCTGAGTTTTGATCATGTCGTTCAGTTGGACACGAGTTTTTTCAAGTTCGCGTGCCACATCGCCGTATTCATCTTTACAGTCCATTTGAATCGGCACTGATAAGTTCTTATCTGCCATGGTTTTAATGGCGTCATTAAGGTATTGAGTCTGGCGCAGCATAACGCGCGCCGCTGCTAACAGAAGAACCACAAACACAATGATCATCAAGGCTGTTTGCCAAGCCACTTGAACTAGGTAAGTCTCGTAATGCTGTTGTGCGACTTGCGCATTGTTCGTTACAGCAAGCAATGAATCGTAAAACGTACTTGCGTCCCATAGCTGCTTCGAAATGATCAAGATAGTGCTGAATATCATCAACATGACCATTTTTGGAACGAGACGAACGTCAGAGATTACCCTTTCCCACGGCTTGAATGACAGTTTAGTCATTGTCAGTTCTCCATTAATTCTTATATATTGATGGCTTCTATATCCGCGAGGTGGCTATGTCAGTCAAAGTTCGCGATTTATTTTGAGCCTCGTATGAATGTTGAATAATACCAAAGACGCCACCAAGCCGATGAGCTTATTGTCACTGATTCTCTCTTTCTTAGCGTTATTTGTGATCTCAGGCTTATTGTTCGTACCGATCGATAAAGAATCGAAACAAGTCCTTATCGGCCTCGATTTTATAATCTGTAGTGTTTTTCTTTTTCAGCTCACAATTGATCTATTTAGATCACAAAACAAAAAAGAATTTCTAAAAGTACACTGGATCGATTTCTTAGCAAGTATCCCAATGATCGAGCCTCTTCGTTTCGCCCGTATTTTTCAAATTCTGCGAGTCATCTTAGTTCTGCGTTCAAGTAAACGTATTTTCAGAGAGTTATTTCGTAATAGGAAAGAGACCACTTTCGCTTCCATCATTCTGCTTTTGGTGATCTTACTGACTATCGGTGCTGGCACGATCCTGCTATTGGAACACAAAGATCCGAACGCCAACATCACTACAGGTCATGATGCTTTATGGTGGGCGTTTGTGACCATCAGTACTGTGGGTTATGGCGACCATTACCCAGTGACAACTTCCGGTCAGTTAGTGGCTTCAATGGTGATCATCTGTGGTGTCGGTGTGTTTGGTATGATTTCAGGCTTGATTACTTCTTTGATCACCTCCCCAACTCATCATGAGAATCAACGAGCGGAAAACAAAGAGAAACACCTTGAGAAGATCATCGAGCAGCAACAGAAAATCTTAGAGCGACTCGAAAAACTTGAGCAACAAACAAAAAAATAGGGCCGGAGCCCTATTTTCAAATTCATACTTCTATTGATACAGGTATCGAGTTTAGTCTTGCCAGTATGGCTCAACCTCAACACTGATTTGGCGTGTCTGTTCCATCGCATGCAGAATGGACACTTCTTGACGAGCTAACCAACGCTCTAGCTGAAGCTTCTCATCGCCTTCCAGCTTCTCAGTCAAAGGCTCTAATGTTTTAAGTGCCAGCAAGTCATCAATGCCTTGCACCATATCGGCCCAAGGTAAACGGAAACTGTTTCGCTCAGCGTCATCATACAAACTCGCGAAACCAACACCAGAATATAGGTTTCGCATCAAACGGTATTGCTGCTCAATATACGCTTGGCTGGTCATCACTCGCTCTGGCGGGAAAGCTTCCATCAAATCGGCCCATGTGCGATCGAGTTGCTGCACGGAAAACCATTCGATACCACGACCCATTTGCTCACGCGCTTTCTCATCTAAGAAAGGCTGCCAGCCACGAGACAAGATCCAACGGCTCAAATCTAACAATAAACCGGTGTAACGAGCAGAGCTCAGCAAGGTAAGCAGATCTTCACGATCTGGCAGTTGCTCTTGCATCTCTTTAAGCTCAGCGACTAAGAACTTACGCGCATCGAGTTTACGTAGTACATGGCCTTTATCTTCCAGCAAGTCTTCGAAGTGATCATAGCTTTTCAGCCAGTCGAGCTCTTGCTCAAGCCACTTCAACTCTTGACGTAAAATAGCACTTGCTCGTCTAGGGACAATGCCACCATAAATGGTGAAAGTCTGGCGGATAAAGCTCAGTGAATGACTGATCTCATGTAGCGCTTCAATCGATTGACGCTCAGTGAAAATCTGCTCGTGATAGTGCCAATGAGCGAGAGCATGCTCTAAAGATTGAATGAAACACGATTCAACGGTATCACTTTTGTCAGTATCAACTAAGGTCAAAGGAGTGACTTCATCTCCTTGATAACCTTGAGCAAGGCGGTAACCCTTAGCTGCTTTACTTAGGTTACCCAAGCGCATGCCACCTTGTTCGCAGAATTGGCGAGACAATGTAAATAGCGCATCCGTTTGACCGGATTTAAGTTCCAATTCGACTTCGCAAATCGGTTCTTGCAGGTCGCCTGATTCAACAAAGCCTTGATCGAATGCGACCTCGACTTGGCTACCATCAGGCATACCAATCAACCACTGCTCACGCGTGAAGTTGGTAGAGAACAGAGGAGTCAGCTCAGCTTGCAACGTTTCGATGTCTTTACCTGCTGGCCAGATATCCTCTGGGTGCAGGGCTAACTTAGGTTCGTTGCTGTCGTGTTCTGCATTGTATTCAGGCCTTTGATGCAGGCCAGCAACCACACGACCAGCAGTCTTTACGGTTTGTACAAATACGTCATCAAAGCGTCGAATGCGTAAGCCTGTATCGTGCTTACGTAGCCAGTTGTCAGCGGTGTCAAAGTAGATGTTACCTAGCTCACGACAACTGTGCTGAAGTACTTTAGTTTCAGCAATTTTATTGCGTAAAGTCTCTGAAAATTCAGGAGAAACAAAAAACTTCAGTTCTATCTCGGTTTCCATAGTTATACCTTTCTGTGAAGATAGGGACAGGATATTGCCAATTTGAAAAGTCGGCAAGTCAGAAATATCGCCCTTATGATGATCTAAAACAGTTTTAATGAGAGATTGATTAGGTTAACATGCGCGACTTTGTAGCCATCGCTTAACATTTCACCATGAATATGGTGTATGTTGTTTTAAGGTTATTATTTATTAGGTTGGATGACCATGCCAGTAAATACAATTATGGGGTTATTTGCAAAGTCCCCAATTAAACCTTTGCAGCGTCACGTAGTATGCGTGAACGAATGTTGTTCTCACCTAGTTAATTTCTTTGAAGTTTCTTCAAAAGGTGACTGGGAAAAAGCATCAGAAATTCGAGCTCAAATTTCTCACCTTGAGAAAGAAGCTGACGTACTAAAACGTGAAATTCGCCTTAAACTTCCTCGTGGTTTGTTTATGCCAGTTGATCGCACCGATATGTTGGAGCTATTAACGCAACAAGACAAACTCGCAAACCTAGCGAAAGACATTGCTGGCCGTGTATATGGTCGTCAACTTGTCATTCCTGCTCCTATGCAAGAAAACTTCATCGCTTACGTTAAACGTTGTCTAGATGCAGCGAATCAAGCACAAAACGTAATCAATGAATTAGACGAATTACTTGAGACTGGCTTTAAAGGCCGTGAAGTAACACTCGTTGCCGAAATGATTCATCAATTAGATGTAATTGAAGATGACACGGATGCGATGCAGATCGAACTACGCCAACAACTAATGGCAATTGAAGGCGATCTGAATCCAGTTGATATCATGTTCTTATACAAAATTCTTGAATGGGTTGGTGGTATTGCAGATCAAGCACAGCGTGTAGGCGCTCGTCTTGAAGTAATGCTTTCTCGATCTTAAATCATACGTTAACCATATAACAAAGAGCATTTTTTGAACAAACCACTTATGCGCTGAGTATTCCTCTCGCTGAGCGGTTTTTTGCGTCTAAATTTGTTCCGCTTGTTATCAAACAACTAGGTATTACGATGGATATCCTTGCTAACTACGGCACTGTCCTGATTATTGTTGCAGCAGCTTTCGGTTTCTTGATGGCTATTGGTATTGGTGCAAATGACGTTGCGAACGCAATGGGCACCTCAGTAGGCTCTAAAGCTTTAACCGTTAAACAAGCGATCATTATCGCAATGATCTTTGAATTCGCAGGTGCTTACCTTGCGGGCGGCGAAGTAACAGACACGATCCGTAAAGGTGTTATCGAAACGTCTCTATTCGCTCATCAACCAGATGTACTTGTGTACGGCATGATGTCAGCACTTCTTGCTGCTGGTACATGGCTACTTCTCGCTTCTTACATGGGCTGGCCGGTTTCTACGACTCACTCAATCATCGGTGCAATCATCGGTTTTGCGTGTATTTCTGTAGGTACTGAAGCGGTAGACTGGAACAGTGTTCAAGGTATTGTGGGTAGTTGGATTATCACACCCGTTATTTCCGGCTTCTTCGCTTACGTCATATTTGTAAGTGCTCAACGACTGATTTTTGATACAGAGAACCCGCTATTTAACGCGAAACGCTTTGTACCGGTATACATGTTCATTACAACAATGGTAATTGCACTTGTAACCATCAAGAAAGGCCTTAAGCACGTTGGTCTTCACCTAAGCAACACTGAAGCATGGGTTTGGGCTGCTGGCGTTTCTGCGCTTGTAATGATCGGCGGTTACCTATACATCCAGAAGAAATTCGCTAACCGCGAAGAAGACCACGGCTTTGCAGGTGTTGAAGGCATCTTCTCTGTACTCATGGTTATCACAGCTTGTGCGATGGCATTTGCACACGGTTCAAACGACGTTGCGAACGCGATTGGTCCACTGTCTGCTGTTGTATCAACCGTTGAGCACATGGGTGAAATCACAGGTAAGAGTACTATCGCATGGTGGATTCTTCCTCTAGGTGGATTCGGTATCGTTGTTGGTCTTGCAACAATGGGTCATAAAGTAATGGCAACCGTTGGTACTGGTATTACAGAACTAACACCAAGCCGTGGCTTTGCTGCACAACTTGCAACTGCATGTACGGTTGTACTAGCTTCAGGTACTGGCCTTCCAATCTCTACTACACAAACACTCGTTGGTGCTGTTTTAGGTGTTGGTTTTGCTCGTGGTATCGCAGCACTAAACTTAGGCGTTGTACGTAATATCGTGGCTTCTTGGATTGTGACACTACCTGCAGGTGCTCTACTTGCTGTTGTGTTCTTCTACGGAATTCAAGCTGCGTTTACTATGTAATCGCGACTGCGTTAGTGAATACTAGCGTCAGAACAGTGTGAGCTTCAGTAACGATATGTAAATGCCATGTCATTATTGACTCAAACGCACAGAAAGGGAGGCTTTGCCTCCCTTCTTTGTTGCACCGCATAAAGAAACTAAATATTATTTGCTGATTGAGGCTGACTCATACGCCTACCCAATTTGAATCGTTAAGGGATTTACTGTGAAAAAACTGATTAGCTTAGTTTTGTTCGCAATGCTTGCGGCTCCAGCTGCCTTTGCACAAGACCGTTATATTGCTGACAAACTATTTACTTATATGCATTCTGGCCCAAACAACACATTCCGTATCATCGGTAGTGTTGATGCTGGTGAAAAGATTACATTCCTACAAACTAACAAGAGTACGGGTTACACCCAAATTCAAGACAACCGTGGCCGTAAAGGTTGGGTTGAAAGCAAGTTTGTAAGCACTCAAGAAAGCATGGCACTGCGTATGCCTAAGCTAGAGAAAGAGCTGACGGAAGTTAAAGGCAAGCTAGCGAATGCTCGTCAGAGTGCTGACAGCGAAAAAGCTGGCCTAGCAAGCTCTCTAGATTCTCGTAACAAGCAGATTGCTGAACTAGAACAGAACTACAGTGAAATTAGCCAACAGCTAACGAGTTCTCAAACAGAGAACCGTGAACTGCGCGCTAAGCTAGACACTCAAAAAGACGACCTACTATTGAAGTACTTCATGTACGGTGGTGGTGTTGCGGGTATTGGTCTACTTCTAGGCCTTGTTCTGCCACACATCATGCCTCGTCGCAGAAAATCACCAAACGGTTGGGCGTAGACGTAACGCTTGTATTAGGTACAGTAAATTCAGTATCGAAGATCAAAAAGGAGCACCGAGGTGCTCCTTTTTATTTGTCTGTTATCTAGATACCTTTAGAGCTCGCTAGCCTTTCCACTCGTACAGAGCTGGGATTTCTATCTTCTGCTGATTGAACTCTATGATCACCGATTGTGGCTTAATCTCCAGCAATTGAATGTCTTGTCCAATCCAATCTCCTTGCGCCACTTCTTGACCGTTCACTTTTACCCAACGCTTGGTTTCGCTGCTCGAGTACATATGGGTTTGTAGGTCTAACTTAGGAAGGACGCCTGATAAGCTATTGGTGTGCGTTTCCAACTCAATGACCTGAGAACCCCTTTGCCCTGAGGGTCTAGAATCCATCGGCTCAGGAGCGCTTTGTTGCTCCCCCATAATGGATTCAAGCTTCAATGCCAAATCAGGTGGCAACTCACTGAGGTCTAGCCCTTGCAGCAGATCACTGTCCGATTGTAAGTCACTATTTGATTGCTGATCAGTGCTTGATTGCAGAGCAGTCGTTTCATCACTCGCGCCTGGCTGAACGGATGACGATTCAGAACTGGCTGTCATTTGAGTGTTGTTATCAGCATTCGCGAAGATCACTGCTGAGCCACCAGCGGTGTTTGCACGATTAGCGCCAGAATCAATCTGTGCATACATCTCTTGGCGTGGCAATGCTTTCAACGGTTGGCTCTCCGGTGCAGGGCGAACGGTGAACAAGGCATCTTCTTCCTCAGACACGGCATCCATGCTTGCTATATCAGCATCCACAATTTCAGGCTCAATGTCTGATTCAGTTTTAAATTCTGGCAGAGCGACATTGGCAGCTTGGTTCACGGCTTCTTGTTGTTGGATATACGATTGATAAGCCAAGACGCCACCCACCAACAAAGAAGGAACCAAGATTAAGAGTAGCCCCATCGCTAACGATGAACCTCGCTTGTTGCTCATCCCTTTTGCAGAATTAGGAACATGATGATTCTGGTAGCCTTTGAAGCTTGGTTTGCTAAGAGAGTGCTGATTAATAGAAGATGGCTTGTGAGACGGCTGTTTAAGTTCGTGCATAATACGTGACATTAGCTTTCGCCCCCTTCTAGTGACATCAGCTTAGGCGAATCGAGTTGAGCTAATCTCTGCAATCTTGCTAAGGTGCGCTTACCTGCAATGCCATCAACAGACATACCTTGCCACGTTTGAAATGCTTCGATTTTCATTTTTAACTCATAATCAAATACATCATTACCGGAAACAACCTCTCCTAATACTTCAGAAAGCAGTAGATCAAGCAAAGCAACCGCTTCACCTTGATAGCCCTCTTTAAGGGTCTCTCGCAGCGGCTGCTTCCAAATAGCGACGTAATCGCCTTGCCAGATTTGCTCTAAGGATTGCTTCGGCATCACCAACAGCTTTTCATTAACCAGCAACTCGACAGAATCCTTAGACACGCCATACAGCACAGCAAACACTGGTTTTTGGTCTATGTCGAGATTAAGTACCACAGGAACACCAAGTTCTAACAAGGTATCCAAACTGGCCTGCTGCTGCTCACACACAAAAACACTTTGTGGCTCACTTAAGCACAAGCCATCACGCAGTGAAGATTGATATCCCCACAGCGTATACAAGTCTTTGATAGCGAGAGAACGATTGGTCCCCTGCATCAAATGTTGTTGAATGTGTTGTGGCAATTCAAACTTGGCAGGTTTTGGCTCAGCAACCAACTTAGGAACATCTGATACCAAAGAACGCTGAGTACGTGCTAACACTTCCGTCTTTTCTTCATTTGATGCATCCGTAGGCAACCAAGCATTGATATAGCTTGGAGCGAAGTTAAAGGTCGCTATTGCAAGACCAACGCTTAACGTCGCAATCCCTGCGTATTGGAATAACTTAGGCGCGACACGAGAAGTTAGAGCTTTCTCGACGTGATACACATCGGCCTGAAAGGACATAACCTGCTGACACGCTCGGTTAACCGTTTCATTGCTCGGTAGCTGCTCACCGTCATGAAAAGCCAACTGCAGTGCTTTATCACACACCAAGTTAATGAGCCTTGGAATACCATGCGTATATTGAGCAATCAGCTTGATAGAACGGTTCGAAAACAACATCTGCTCGCCACCCGCCGTCTCCAAACGAAACGCGATGTACTTGCCCGTTTCTTCGGTATTAAGAGGCAGTAAGTGATAACGACCAGTAATGCGCTGTGCTAGCTGACGTAGCTGCGTGGTTTGTAAGTGCTGTTGTAATTCCGGCTGGCCGACCAACAGTACTTTTAACAGCTTACGATTGTCGGTTTCCAAGTTTGTTAGAAGGCGTAACTGCTCCAACACATCGGCAGCGAGGTGTTGGGCTTCATCGATCACCAATAGGGTTTGAATGCCTTCGGCATGGCTATCAAGTAGAAAATAATGAATAGCCTGACTGAGCTGTTTCAACGATGCTTGTTCTGGGTACTCGACCTCAAACTCATCGCAGATAGCTTCTAGTAAATCCGTATTTGAAAACGTAGGGTTAAGTATAAGGCCAGCCTGAGTATGGCTATCCAATGAAGACAACATCGCCTTAGCGACCGTTGTTTTCCCTGTACCAACCTCACCAGTAAGCATCGCAAAGCCCCCACCCTCGCCTAAACCGGCTTGTAGGTTCTGCATCGCTTCTTGATGGCGCTGACTCAAAAACAAGTAGCGAGAATTTGGTACAATCGAAAATGGCATCTCAACGAAGCCAAAATATTCCTTATACATGTGCTGCCCTATAATTACGATTAATGGAAAGTACCATTGCTTGCAGTAAAGTCCAGCAGTGATAAAACATTTCGAGGTGATAAGTTGCAAATATACGATAGCCTACCAAAAGACAACGGGCTACAACGCTATCTAGTCGGTGGAGCAGTGCGCGATAAGCTGCTCAATATTGATAGTTATGATAGAGATTGGGTCGTGGTAGGGAGTACCCCTCAAGAGATGGAAAACCTTGGCTTTACTGCTGTGGGAAAAGATTTCCCGGTATTCTTGCACCCAAAAACCAAAGAAGAGCACGCACTGGCTCGCACTGAGAGAAAATCAGGCTCTGGTTACACAGGCTTCGAATGTTACTTCGCGCCAGACGTGAGTTTGGAAGAAGACCTGATGCGTCGAGATCTGACCATCAACGCTATAGCTCAAGATGATAAAGGCCAACTTCACGATCCTTATCATGGCCAGAAAGATCTCTCGGATCGTATCTTAAGACACGTTTCAGACGCTTTTGTTGAAGACCCTCTTCGTGTACTGCGTGTGGCTCGCTTCGCCGCCAAGCTTCACCATCTTAACTTCACGGTTGCACCGGAAACCATGGATATGATGAGTGAGATCGTCCAATCCGGTGAGCTGGCACACCTCACTGCAGAACGAGTTTGGCAAGAGTGGCATAAGTCTCTTAGTACGCCGCACCCTGAAGTGTTCCTCTCTGTATTGAAAGAGTGTGGTGCATTGGCAGTTGTATTACCTGAGATTGACGCTCTATTTGGCGTCCCGCAACCTGAAAAATGGCACCCTGAAATCGACACGGGTATTCACACCCTGATGGTTGCTCAGCAAGCTGCACTATTAAGTCCATCGCTACCGGTACGGTTTGCAGCTCAAGTGCATGACTTAGGTAAAGGCGTCACACCACAAGCTGAATGGCCAAGCCATAAAATGCATTGTCACACTGGTTTAAAGATCATTAAAAGGCTTTGCCAAAGAGTACGAGTGCCCAATGAGTTTAGAGATTTAGCACTGCTGGTATGCGAGCAACACTCTAATATCCATCGAGCAAGTGAGCTCAAACCAACCACTTTCCTCAAAATTCTCAATAAGTTCGATGTTTGGCGTAAACCAGATAGGCTAGATAACATATTACTTTGCTGCCAAGCTGATCACGCAGGTCGTAAAGGATTAGAAGATCAGCCTTATCCTCAGAAAGCGCGTTTTGAAGTGGCTTACCAAGCGGCGCTTCAAGTCGAGGTTAAATCGATTATTGCCGATGGTTTTCAAGGTAAAGAGATTCGAGAAGAGCAAGAGAAACGCAGAGCTGCAGCCATTGAAAACGCATTATCAGAGCTCACTGATACTTAGTCTTCACTCCATTAGTAAGCACGCATTAAAAAGCCCGCGAGTCAGCGGGCTTTTTATTTCAATCTTTATACGACGAGACTGTTATCAGCGTCTGTTATTGCATCATTAAGAAAGCAAACAGACCACAACCTAGAATTAGGCGGTAGATAACAAATGGTGTCATACCCATGCGTGAAATAAGCTTCAAGAAGAAGTGAATACAGATGTAAGCACTGATGAAAGACACCGCAACGCCCGTTAGCAAAGTGCCAACATGGATTGGGTCACCGCTAGTCACCAACTTAAGACCTAAATAACCACCAGCCAGAGTGATGATTGGGATAGACATCAAGAAAGAGAATCGAGCCGCTGCTTCACGTGTGAAACCAAGGTAAAGCGCCGCGGTAATGGTTGCGCCAGAACGAGACGTGCCCGGAATGATCGCCATTGCTTGAGCAAGACCAATAAACAGCGCCTTTTTCCAACCCGCTTGGTATTCGTCATCGCGCAGGCTTGAGTTCTTGTCCACCCACCATAGCAATAGACCAAAGATAATCGTTGTCGTCGCGATCACCCACGCACTGCGTAAGTAAAGCTCAACAATATCTTTCATCAACAAGCCAAAGATACACGCAGGAATCGTCGCGAGAATGATCATCCACGCTAACTTCGCTTCTTTACTACGATCGCCTTTAAACACTGAACCAAAGAATGCGCTCAACAGAGAGACCACTTCTTTACGGAAATAGATAACAACAGCTGCCAAAGTACCAACGTGGACAGCGACATCAAAGGCCAAACCTTGATCTTCCCAGCCTAAAACAGCTGAAGGAAGGATTAGGTGTGCAGAACTGGAAATAGGTAAAAACTCTGTAAAGCCTTGCACCAACGCCAATATAAACGCTTCAAAATAACTCATTACTTACCTTAAAAATTATAGTTTTATATCTACGACAGAGAGCGAGTCTAATTGCTGCATCTTCTGCCATATTTCACTGACGGTTCTTCCGTCTTGCGGGATCACTCGCGCAGGACAAAGATCATAAAGCGGCTGTGTTACAAAAGGATATTTGTAGATATCACTGCGTGGTAATTCTGGTTCACACTCAGAAACCTCCTCTCCAAACAGCACAATATCAAGATCGAGTTTTCGATCTTGTAGTTTGTGCGCATCTTGAGAGCGACCCCATTTAAACTCAATTTTACGCAGCTGCTGTGAAAATTCAGTCAATGAGAGTGACGTGTCGAGCTCTATCACAAAGTTATAAAACGGATGGCTATTAAAACCGACGGGCTCACAGTGATAGATTTTAGAGCATTTAAGGTTAGTCCCTAACGATTGAAGCTCTGTCCATGCCACCCTTGCATGCTTGTCGCGGTCTATGTTCGTGCCAACACCAACATAGGCTACTGTCATGCTTGACCTCGTTCGATGATCACACCAACGGCTTTTGCTTGTGGCACTGCGCCAGGTTTAGCCAATCGGATTTTAATCCACGGCACAGAGAACTGAGTCATAATAAGCTCTGCGACTTCTTCAGCAACACGTTCTACGAGTAGAAAACGGCCATTTGCAATGTGCTCAAGTACTGCAGTGCTCACTTTCGAATAATCCAAAGCATCAACCACATCATCACTCTTGCCTGCTGGGCGGTTGTCATGAGCCATTTCAATATCAAGCACCAGTTTCTGTTTGATCTCTTGCTCCCAATCGTAAACACCGATCGTTGTAATTACTTCTAGCTGCTCAATGAAAACTTTATCCAGTGCCATGACTTGTCCTTTTAGAGGTCGGATACCCAAATTGGGGAAAAAAACGTATTATTTGCGTAATTCGAGATATGATATCAATTACTCTTGGATTGAGCATTATTTTCCCATCGTTAGGCGTATAACCGTTAAAGGACAGACATGACCCCATTGGCACTTATCATGATCATTGCTGCCTACTTACTAGGTTCAATCTCTAGTGCGGTCTTGATATGCCGAGTTTTGAGGCTCCCAGATCCTCGAACAGTAGGTTCTAACAACCCAGGAGCAACCAATGTCCTGCGTGTTGGCGGTAAAGGCGCAGCAGCTGCCGTCCTTTTGTGTGACATGCTGAAAGGCACTATCCCTGTCTGGCTTGGCTACTACCTCAAGATCGACCCAATCATTCTTGGGGTTGTGGCAATTGCGGCGTGTCTTGGCCATATGTATCCGATCTTCTTCCACTTCAAAGGTGGTAAAGGCGTGGCAACCGCACTTGGCGCTATCGCCCCAATAGGATTCGATCTAACCGGAATGATCATGGCGACTTGGTTAGTGGTCGCGTTTTTGTTTCGTTACTCTTCTTTAGCGGCACTGGTTACTGTGCTACTTGCCCCTTTCTACGCTTGGTTAGTCAAACCTCAATACACATTGCCAGTAGCCATGCTGTGCTGTTTGATCGTGTTACGTCACCACCAGAATATCCGCCGCCTACTCGATGGCAGCGAACCAAAACTCGGACAAAAAAAATCGGCTTAAACTGTCACGTCTAAGCCGAACCATAATATTCAGTATTTAAAGCTTATAGCAGATGTTTATCTAAAAACGTCTTCAGCATTGTGTTCACAAACTCTGGTTGCTCTAACGAGCTAATATGACCTGCGCCAGGAATCACCACTAATTCACTGCCCGTAATGCAATCGTGCATTAGGTATGACTCAAGTACCGGACGTGGTTTATCTTCTTGTCCTACAGCAATCAAAACAGGCAGAGCAAAGTTCTCTACCGATTCAATCATATCGCGACGTCCAAACACCATTCGACCAATTCGTGCCACTTCTTCAGCGTTGTCGCCCTCAAGAGCTGATAACTGCTGAGTAAAACCTTCAACTAAAGCTGGCGTGTTGGTTTGCGTATCATTAGCGAAGAACAGTGGAACAACCGCTTCAACAATTGGCTGAGGAACCGTCTTGGTTTGAGTGATGGTATCTAATATGCTGAAGTACTTTGCGTGAGCAACTTCTGGTTCTAAACCCACAAAAGTATCCATTAGAACCAAAGACTTAATACGTGCAGGTGCAAGTTCCGCTAACTCAGTCCCCCACATACCGCCAACCGATAAGCCAACCACTGAGAATTCTTCGATCTCTAAATGATCAAGCAGAGCCAAAACGTGCTGAGCGTAATCTTTCAAGTTACGCATCGAAGTGGGTGCTGCTTGAGATTCACCATGAGACCAAAGCTCTGGAACAATACAGCGATACTGAGTTTTTAACGCTTCGATCTGTGGCTTCCACATTGCACTATCCCAAAGATAACTGTGGCCGAGTACAACAACAGGGCCTTGACCTTCATCTAGGTACGCCATCGATTGATTGTCTACTGTGAACTTGTTCATTTTCTTCCCTAATCTCTATCAGCAATTATTTATCGACATACAGTCGGTAAGCTAGGATATAAAAACGGCCGCACAAGGCGACCGTTTATCGAAACACTATAGTCAATTACGCAATTGGCTCTAGCTGGTCAATAGGCCAACGCGGTGTGGCATGAACAGACAAATCAGCCGTTTCGCCATTCTTTAGGCGCTGCATGCCCGCATAAGCGATCATCGCACCGTTATCTGTACAGAACTCAGTGCGTGGGTAGTACACCTCACCACCGACTTTCTTAGCAAGCGCCTCAAGCTCAACGCGCAGTTGTTTGTTGGCACTTACACCGCCAGCAATAACTATACGTTTCATGCCCGTTTCAACCAAGGCACGCTTGCACTTGATTACTAAGGTTGCACAAACGGCTTCTTGAAACGCGTAAGAAATATCAGCACGAGTTTGGTCATCATTATCGTTATCACGAATGGTATTCGCTGCGAACGTCTTCAGACCAGAAAAGCTCATATCTAAACCCGGACGATCGGTCATTGGACGCGGGAACTTAAAACGACCCGGAGTGCCTTTTTCCGCCAAACGAGATAGCAGTGGACCACCAGGGTAATCTAAGCCCATCAGTTTCGCGGTTTTATCAAACGCTTCACCCGCCGCATCATCAATCGATTCACCAAGGATTCGGTATTCACCAATACCTTTCACTTCTACCATCATGGTATGGCCGCCAGAAACCAGCAGAGCCACAAATGGGAATGGTGGTGGGTTATCTTCTAGCATTGGCGCAAGAAGGTGACCTTCCATATGGTGAACAGGCACTGCAGGCACTCCCCACGCATAAGCAATACTGCGACCAATCGTTGCACCAACCAGCAGTGCACCCACTAAACCAGGGCCAGCCGTGTAAGCCACACCATCAATGTCTTTCGACGTTAGGTTCGCTTCAGCTAATGCCGCTTTAATAAGAGGAATTGTTTTTTTCACGTGGTCACGTGAAGCTAGCTCAGGTACCACACCACCGTAATCGGCGTGCAGCTTTACTTGGCTATATAATTGATGAGAAAGCAGCCCTTGCTCATCATCATAAATCGCGATTCCTGTTTCATCACAAGAGGTTTCAATACCAATAATGCGCATAATTTTCTCGGCACGCTTTCGTCTAAAATGGGAAATTAGCGCAATATTACCCTGCCTAAGCTCTTCAAACAAATATTGTACAGACTATAATCGACAAAGTGCTTTACAAAGCCACTGTGATCGGATTAAAATTCCGCACCATTTTTGATCAAGCTGGTTAATGGCCAAACGCGAATAGAGAGTTAGCTCGATGGGTAACTTCTCTGATTTGGTACTGAGTAGCCAGCGATAATGAATAACCCCTGAGGTGAAAGGCATATGCCAATAGTTAAAGTACGTGAAAACGAACCGTTCGACGTTGCACTACGTCGTTTCAAGCGCTCTTGTGAAAAAGCAGGTATCCTTTCTGAAGTTCGCCGTCGCGAGCACTACGAAAAGCCAACTACAGTTCGCAAACGCGCTAAAGCAGCAGCTCAAAAGCGTCACGCTAAGAAGCTAGCTCGCGAAAACGCACGTCGCGTTCGCCTGTACTAATAACTTAATCCATAAGGACTGAGTTATGGCTCTTATTGAACAACTCAAAGAAGAGCAAAAATTAGCGATGAAAGCCAAGGACAAACCGCGCCTTGGCACTATCCGCTTAGCTCTTTCAGCAATTAAGCAACGTGAAGTTGACGAACGGATCACTCTGAACGACGACGACATTCTTGCTGTATTAGTTAAAATGGTTAAGCAACGTCGCGATTCTGTTGCTCAATATGAATCAGCAAATCGTCAAGATCTTGCTGACGTGGAAAAAGCAGAAATTACGGTACTTGAAGGCTTTATGCCTCAACCGCTAACTGATGAAGAAGTTATTGCACTACTTGATAGCGCAATCGCCGAAGCTCAACCAGCGGGCATGCAAGACATGGGTAAAGTAATGGCTATCTTGAAACCACAAATTCAAGGGCGTGCAGATATGGGGAAAGTTAGTGGTTTAGTTCGTTCTAAACTCGCTTAATCCCAAATCAAATTGCAACAAGCCGTGCAATCCTTCGGAACGCACGGCTTGTTTGTATCTGTAACCTATTCAAACTATTATTATCCACACTCTCAGTTAGTGCATTTTTCTAAGGTTTTATGGCAGGACACATCCCGCGTAGTTTCATCGATGATCTCCTAGCGCGTCTCGACATTGTCGACATTGTGGACGCACGCGTGAAACTTAAGAAAAAAGGCAAAAACTATGGTGCTTGTTGCCCATTCCACAACGAAAAGACCCCTTCTTTTAGCGTAAGCCAAGAAAAACAGTTTTATCACTGCTTTGGTTGTGGCGTACACGGTAATGCTATCGACTTCATTATGGAGTTCGAACGTCTCGATTTTGTTGAAGCTATTGAAGAGCTAGCCTCTTTCTTAGGGCTCGATGTTCCCAGAGAACAGCGCAGCGGCGAGATATCAACAGCACCAAGAGCCAACAGCGAACAAAAACGTAACCTCTACGATTTGATGGGCGGCATCAGTAATTTTTACCGCTCTCAACTGAAAATTTCAGCCAACAAACCTGCGATTGATTACCTAAAGAATCGTGGCCTTTCTGGCGAGATTGTCCAGAAGTTTGGTATTGGTTATGTAGCCGATGAGTGGGACTTAGTTCGTAAGAACTTTGGCCAACAGAAAGAAGCCCAAGACATGCTCGTGACTGGCGGCATGCTAATTGAGAACGATAAAGGTAACCGATACGACCGATTCCGTGGACGCGTAATGTTCCCGATTCGCGATCGTCGTGGCCGTGTGATTGGTTTTGGTGGTCGTGTATTAGAAGACGGCACACCAAAATACCTCAACTCACCAGAAACGCCTATCTTCCATAAAGGTAAAGAGCTTTACGGCCTTTATGAAGTGCTGCAAGCCTACCGTGAACCGCCGCAAATACTTGTGGTTGAAGGTTACATGGATGTCGTGGCACTCGCGCAATATGGTGTCGATTACTCAGTAGCATCACTGGGCACCTCGACAACCGGCGACCATGTTCAAATGTTGTTCCGTCAAACCAGCACTGTGGTTTGTTGTTACGATGGTGACCGAGCAGGTAAAGAGGCCGCATGGCGCGCACTAGAAAACGCACTTGAGTACCTGAAAACCGGTAACACGCTTAAGTTTCTGTTCTTGCCCGACGGTGAAGACCCAGACAGCTATATTAGAGAGCATGGCAAAGCCGCTTTTGAACAACTGGTCCACAATGCGACGCCGCTTTCGACCTATTTGTTCGATAACCTGATTGAAATACACAAGTTAAACTTGGGAACAACCGAAGGAAAATCGGCACTGCGTGCACACGCCAGCGCCTTGATTAACAAAATTCCAGACAGTTACTTCCAAGAATTACTCGAAAAACTGCTCGATGAGCGAACTGGATTTGATAATCAATTGCGACGTGCGCGTGTTCATACACAGAACCCGACACCTCAACCGCATAAAGAGCTGAAACGCACTCCAATGCGTGAAGTTATCGCTTTGCTTATCCAAAATCCGAGCTATGCTGATATGGTACCGGATTTATCAAGTGTCAAAGGCTTACAATTGCCTGGGCTAAGTTTATTCGTCGAAGTACTTGATAAATGCCACGCGCATCCCCATATCAACACAGGCCAATTATTAGAGCATTGGCGACACAATAAACATGAGGCTCTTCTGTCTCGTCTCGCGAGCTGGGAAATCCCCCTCGACGAAGACAATCAAGAAGACATATTTTTAGACTCATTGGACAACATACTTGCCCAGTGCGTTGAAAAACAAATTGAAAACCTGCAGGCCAAAGCAAGAAGCGTCGGTTTATCAGCCGAAGAAAAAAGGGAGCTACTAGCTTTAATGCTAGATCTAAAAGCGTAACCCTGTTTGATTAGTCAGCATTTAATAAATTTGTTAACATAATTGGTTTGCATTTGAGAATGCAACGTCCTTCACCAGACCTGAAGTTGGATATCATCTATGGATCAAAATCCGCAGTCACAGCTTAAATTACTTGTTATTAAAGGCAAGGAACAAGGCTATCTGACCTACGCCGAAGTAAACGACCACCTACCTGCAGAAATCGTGGATTCTGAACAGGTAGAAGACATCATTCAAATGATCAACGACATGGGTATCAAGGTAGTTGAAACTGCACCTGATGCTGATGATCTAGCACTTAATGATGACGATGCCAATATAGATGAAGATGCAGCCGAAGCTGCAGCTGCTGCGCTTTCAAGCGTAGAAAGCGAGATTGGCCGTACTACTGACCCAGTTCGTATGTACATGCGTGAAATGGGTACGGTTGAACTACTGACTCGTGAAGGCGAAATCGACATTGCGAAACGTATTGAAGATGGTATCAATACAGTTCAACTATCGGTTGCTGAGTACCCAGGCACTATTCCATACATCTTGGAACAGTTTGACCGCGTACAAGCAGAAGAGATTCGCTTAACAGACCTAATCAATGGCTTTGTTGACCCAGACGACGATGGCACAGCTGCGCCAACGGCGACTCACATCGGTTCAGAACTTGCTGAAACTGATCTGGAAGACGAAGACAAAGAAGACGCTGAAGACGACGAGGAAGAGGAAGAAGAAGATACAGGTATCGATCCTGAGCTTGCTCTTGAGAAGTTCACAGCGCTTCGTACTAGCTACCAGAACCGTCAGCTAGCGATCAACGAGTACGGCCATGAAAGCCCGAAAGCAACGCTTGCAACGACAATGATGCAAGACGTATTCAAAGAGTTCCGTCTAACACCAAAACAGTTTGATTACCTAGTAAACGAACTGCGTAACTCTATGGATCGCGTACGTACTCAAGAACGCCTAATCATGCGTCAAACGGTTGAGTACGGCAAAATGCCGAAGAAATCTTTCATTGCTCTATTTACTGGTAACGAATCTAGCGAAGCATGGTTGGATGAAGTTCTTGCTTCAGACAAGCCATACGCAGAAAAGATCAAACGTAACGAGCACGACATCCGTCGCTCTATCCAAAAACTGGATATGATCGAACGTGAAACGTCTCTTACTGTTCAAAGCATCAAAGATATCAGCCGTCGTATGTCTATCGGTGAAGCGAAAGCTCGTCGTGCGAAGAAAGAGATGGTTGAAGCGAACTTACGTCTAGTAATCTCGATTGCTAAGAAGTACACAAACCGTGGTCTACAATTCCTGGATCTAATCCAAGAAGGTAACATCGGTCTGATGAAAGCGGTAGATAAGTTTGAATACCGTCGTGGTTATAAGTTCTCTACTTACGCTACTTGGTGGATCCGTCAAGCAATCACTCGTTCGATTGCCGACCAAGCTCGTACTATCCGTATTCCGGTTCACATGATCGAAACGATCAACAAACTAAACCGTATCTCTCGTCAAATGCTACAAGAGATGGGTCGTGAACCACTTCCGGAAGAGCTAGCTGAACGCATGCAAATGCCTGAAGACAAGATCCGTAAAGTACTGAAAATCGCTAAAGAGCCAATCTCAATGGAGACACCAATCGGTGACGACGAAGATTCGCACCTAGGTGATTTCATCGAGGATACAACGCTAGAACTACCTTTAGACTCTGCAACGGCAACAAGCCTACGCGGTGCAACTAAAGACGTTCTTGCTGGCCTAACTCCTCGTGAAGCTAAAGTACTGCGTATGCGTTTCGGTATCGACATGAACACTGACCACACTCTTGAAGAAGTGGGCAAGCAGTTCGACGTAACTCGTGAACGTATCCGTCAGATCGAAGCAAAAGCACTGCGTAAACTTCGTCACCCAAGCCGCTCAGAAACTCTGCGTAGCTTCCTAGACGAGTAATCACACACTTTAGTGCGGTTAGCTTTTAAGCATAAATAAGAAAAGGTGAGCGTTGGCTCACCTTTTTTTTATCCGTGTGATTTAAGTGGCTAAGATGTAAGCGGAATTGCCCCTTATAGTGTCTAGACACCACTGAATGCTTCCCCTATAATCTATGCCCTACGGCCCCTTAGCTCAGTGGTTAGAGCGCACGACTCATAATCGTTCGGTCCCCAGTTCAAATCTGGGAGGGGCCACCAAATTCCGATAAGGCTCATGAAGAAATTCATGGGCCTTTATCTTTTCTAGTCCTTTCCATATCCGGTCTTCAATTACTTCCTGTAAGCACGATTCCATTAGCTCCACTGAAAGATTCCACGTTGTTCCCCCACACTTACATTTACCAATCCCATTCGTTACTCGCGAACAACACCCACTCTAGTCTGTACGCCCAACACCCTGAGCAATGACATACCACTCAACACCCCAGAAAAACTCACCGACTACCCTAACAATAATATAACCAACATCCGTTCCCTTTAGCTCAAGTTAATAATATATAGATGAGTTAGAGACCTAAGAGCCAGAGAAGTACCCACCAGTGATTCCAGAACAACAGAGAAGCCACTACGGGAACAGATAGGATTGAATCAAGACCAATTGCCATGGACGGTAATTGGTCGCTTCCATCGTAAGCTAAGAACACCAACGTAATGGCCTCAGCACTCTAGCCACTAGAATCAGACGAAAGAGCAAGGACTGGTATTCATACTGGAATCGGGGATGCCAACGCGAGAATCAACTACAGAGCGAATCCGATACCAATAGAGCACCAGAACCCCACGGCTAGAACCAGAGAGAAACCTAATTAGAATCACATCTACCGTCAGCATCGTCGAGGTTGTCACCACCGTCGCTACAGTCAGCGATGTCGTCACCGTCAGCACCGTCACGAAAAAGATAAAACTTAGAGAAATGAATCTGACCGCCGCCACCGTCACGGCAAAATCAGAAACTAAATTACCCTAGAATTGAATCGAAAGACCGGACTAGGACCGGACCGACGACGCCGTCAACAAAACCTAGGGAAAGTAATTACTGAAGAAGTCAGGTAGAGAAAGGGCTAGAGAGAGATTACAGGGCCAGTCTAGAGAGACCGACCCAGCGACTTAGGATTTTAGGATGGTTAGTGGGGGTGATGGTAGATATGTGACTTTGGGTGTTGAAATGCATATGAAGAGGAGTAATGTATAGGTTTACAGTATTGATGAATAGTATGGGGATGTTCGATGAGCGATGGAAGTGATTCTGATTATTTAGCTGAAAATGGATATAGCTTTTTAGTCGACGGAAATATCCCCAAAGGTTGGGGGGAAGGAGTATCCCAAAAAAGCCCATCAATCACGCATGAGAAAGTCATTTTCGATGAAAATGATTACTCTTCGCAAGAGATCCATTTAGAAGCTTCTCTCGAAGAACCTCAACTGTGCTTCTCCTTTTCAACCGCAGCTATGTTAGGTAAGCATTACGCAGCGACAATTAAATTAACGCAAATTACACATGGCAATGAGATTTGGATCGATGCTTGGATTGTATCTCCAAGTAAGAAATATAATCAAAAATCATAACCTTCTTGCCCCTTTAGAAATTGCTGAACAAATCAAACAAAGTTATCCTGATTTATTAAGTAATAAATTAATAGAACTCGGATATACAGGGAAAGGTTCTGTGAGATTTTTTATAGATAGCGCGTTCTACAATAATAAATCTTTATCACTGAAGGGCTATCAATTATTAGTAGAAGTACTAGATGATCACGATATTGATTAGTAAAAAAAAGTAAGGATGCTACATATGGCACCCTTAAATTAATTGGCATTGAAAAATAAGTTAGTGATAACTTTCCACTTCATACTCCTCTCTTTTGAAAGTTGGCTCGACCCTAACAGAACTAACCCACATTCCAAAATCAACCCATAATCGCATGTAGTATATTTCGTTTGATTTATATTCTTGGGTAGTAGCTCTGCGTATGAGTAGTGGTATTTCACCGTACACTTCATGAATGCCAGGTTTCACTGATAGCTTTAATGGCTTTTCTGAAGTAACAAGACCAACGGGTTGGCGATCTATGTAGAGTGAGAAATCATCAACCATTCCCTGTTCATGGAAGATAATGATAGTAGCTTCATCCTCTTTCAATAAGGAAGAATCCAACGGCACTGTTATCAATGAACTAGAGCTACACCCATTAATCACAGCTGCAAGTATAAAAATCAAAAAGGGTCGTATGATATCCATTTACCGTATCTACCGATTAATCAAGAGCATATTAATTTCATGATACCAATAATCATGGAGTTTAATATGATCAAGGTTGCAACTTTAGAAACCCTCTCAACCCTTCCAATCACTACTACCCTACAAGAACAAGTCAAAGCCATACTCACCGAACCATTCCACGATGAAACTGAAACCCAGCAGGCATGGGACGAACTGCAATGTGAACTTTGGTTCCTTACTTCAATTACTGACCTAAGCGCTGTCGTTGTCGACGATATTGAACTGCTGAAACGAGCTCTAACCTATATCGAATTCGAAGATGAACTAGATTACGGAGCTTCTATATCCCTAAGCATTGTCGAGGATAACGGCAAGGGTATTTACCTATTGATGCCTAAGACACTCCGTACTGAATTACACCAGCATTTCTCAATCTCTGATGAGTAAGGGGGACTGATGCAATCTCGTAAATTCAAATTCAATAAACGCCAACTTGATTCATTACCGCCGACGCCGTCGACAAGTCGAAGCAAAGAAACAGAGTATACGGATGAGCTCTGTAGCGGCCTGAAAATAATTATCAACAGACAAGGGAGACGCAGATTCCTATTCAGGTACACCTATTTTGGCAAAAAAAAATCGTTACAAATTGGCGAATATCCAGCGCTAGATATCAATACCGCTAGGCAGATAGCTAATGACCACAAGCGAGAGATAGCTCTGGGTAATGACCCTAAGGCTATGAGGGATGAAAAATCCAATGTACTAACCTTCTTCGAGTTTGCGGAAGAACACTACTTACCCTATGCCCGAATGAACAAACTCACTGCTAAGAATGATATTGGTAACTTAAAGCTTCATTTCTACCCCAAATGGGGCAAGAAAAGTATCACCGATATCAGCCAACAAGACATTCAAAAGCTACTCGATGGGGTCCTAGAAACAAGGAAACCATCAACAGTGAATAGATTACGTTCCTTAGCCCTTAGAATGTTCAGATTAGCGATGGAGTGGGGATTCGTGGACAAGAATCCGGGGCAGTACATAAGGAAGCTTAAGGAGAATAATTTAAGAAACAGATTCCTGAACCGCAAAGAAGTTTCATCTTTCATCAAGGCATGCAACGAGGAACCCAATCGTACTCAAGGCAACGCCTTAAAATTCGCCCTGCTTACCGGAATGAGAATTGGTGAAATTACTAACTCTAAGTGGGACTGTCTTACCGTCGACGACGACGGCAATTGGAGCCTATTCCTACCCCACACAAAATCGGGCTTATCGAGAACAGTTCTGCTAAATAATTTAGCTAAGGAGGTGATAAATGACCAACGACGATTTCAGATACGTAAGAACCCCTATATCTTTGCCGGAGATGCACCCGGTAGACCTATCGCACATCCAAAGAAGGCATTCGCTCGAATTAAGAAAGCAGCTGGCATCTACGATGATTTCCGCATACACGACCTCAGACACTCTTTCGCTTCGATTCTCATAAACAGCGGTAACGCTACGCTCTATGATGTTCAGCATTTATTGGGGCATCAGAGCCCTCAAACTTCGACTAGGTATGCTCATTTGGCTAGCTCAAGGTTGAGAGAGGTTAGTGCTAATGTGGCAGAGTTGGTGGGAGATGTGAGTCAGAATTAAACATTAGAGACAACCAGAAGAGGTCTGGTTGTCTGCATTCTTGTGCCTTGATAATATTAATTAATCCATACGAATGACGGTTATGATAAGCTTGTAGTTGAATATAGTTTAATACTTAGACGAGGAAGTAAATGAAAAATAACCTATTTATTTTAATACCTACAATCTTGCTCTCTGCTTGCCAGACGACTGGGACCGTAATGCAGAATGAAAACGAACAATTAAGTTTTGATTCGAGCCCCCAATCTAGTTCATCAAACTCATTCACAAAAATAGATGAAAGCAATTGTAATGCAGAAGCTTATGCGAGAATTGAAGGCCCTGAATTTTCATATACAGGGGAAGATAAATACATCAAGCTTTATTTTAGCGTGGCATCTGATTCTTCAAATTATAAATATAAAGAGTCTGCTTACGCTCCCCTTATCGGCGCGAAATTTAAATTCACAGGTGTACTAGCCCCAAAAGAGTTTTCCTCGCAAAACCCATACAAAAAAGTACTGACAGTTGATGGTAGTCCCGTCGAATTTGAGTCAAATATAAAGAGTGCGGTTGTTACAGATTCTTGCCACGCCTATTGGTTTAGTGGCCATGTTAATTATAGTTCGATCACTGGAGAATATAGTGGTGTGTTTGAGAAATCAGATAAAACAAAAGTAACAGCAAACGATTTTAAGTTTGTTTATGGTCTTGATAATGTGAAACCATATAAGGCCATGGCCAAGTTTGAAATTGATAAATTTGCGAAAACAGCAATAATCACGACGGAGTATCAAGACTCTCTGATGCTACGAACTTGGAGTGATAGTGCACTTACTAAAAAACCTACAGAAATTCAAATATATACTGAGATTTCACTTTTTGACTGGGCCCACTTCGACAGAGCCATTAGCGATGATGGAGAACATAGAGAAGTTATTAGAATTGACACTGACGTTAGAAACTGTGGTGGCTCTCTAGGTTGTCAGGTATACGAGACGGTTGGCATTTCTGTGCCATTGGATTATGTTAAAAAGAATAAAGAAGGCTTTGAAGTTCAGGTATATGGGCAACAAAAGAAAATCATCAAAATTCCTAAATATCAGATTACACCAATGCTAGAAGCTATAGAGCAAATCAAATAAAGCCTCTCCCCTCATCACCCCAACTACACACCTAAAATCCTAAGTCGCTGGGTCGGTCTCTCTAGACTGGCCCTGTAATCTCTCTCTAGCCCTTGCTCTACCTGACTTCTTCAGTAATTACTCTCCCTAGGTTTTGTTGACGGCGTCGTCGGTCCGGTCCTAGTCCGGTCCTAGTCCGGTCTTTTGAGTCAATTCTAGGGTTGATAGAGTTAGGGGAGTTGCCGAACGGATTCATCATCTATTTCAGAACCAACCTCAGTAACCCTGTTAACCCTTCCAACTCCGACATCCCCATCAACCCCATCAACCTCGTCGTCGACGTCAGAGAAATCATGCGGATAATCAGGTGATGTGATTTTGCTGGTGGATTTCAGAGTGATTCGGGGCAGGGTTACTATGTTGATTACAGGGCTGAAGCTTGGCTCATAATCGTTCGGTCCCCAGTTCAAATCTGGGAGGGGCCACCAAATTAGAAAAGCCAGAACAGTTCACGCTGCTCTGGCTTTTTGCTTTTCTGATTCAGTACCAATCACACCCTGCACTTCCGAACCAAAAACGAATCGTCCCGCACACAATTCCAATTGCCTCTCTGTGACTAAACATACTTTTCTTTTATAAAAAAATCGGCAATATGAGAGTACATAAATCGCTCAATAGTTCAGGGAAGACTCATGAAAGACGAAACACTCTCGATTCACTTCGGTTACGACACTGATCCAACAACCAAATCGGTTGCCACTCCAATCTACCAAACCGTCGCGTACGAATTCGATGACGCACAACACGGCGCCGACCTCTTCAACCTTGCGGTGCCAGGCAATATCTACACTCGCATAATGAACCCAACCAATGATGTGTTAGAAAAACGCATGGCCGCCTTAGAAGGAGGTATCGCAGGCTTAGTGGTAAGTGCGGGCAGTGCTGCGATCAACTATGCGATTCAGACGTTGGCGCAAATCGGTGACAACATTGTTTCAACACCTCAGCTTTACGGTGGTACTTACACCCTATTTGCTCATATGCTGCCAAACCAAGGGATCGAAGTTCGTTTTGCTAAAGACGATAAACCAGAAAGCTTAGCGGCACTGATTGACGAAAAAACCAAGGCGGTTTACTGCGAAAGTATCGGTAACCCAGCAGGTAATATTATCGACTTAGAGCGTGTTGCTGAACTTGCTCACGCACAAGGTGTACCTGTGATTGTTGATAACACGGTGGCGACGCCTGTACTGTGTAAACCTATCGATTTTGGTGCTGACATCGTGGTGCACTCACTAACTAAATACGTGGGTGGTCACGGTACAACGTTAGGTGGCGTGATTGTCGACTCAGGTAAATTCCCATGGGCACAGCACAAGGACCGCTTCCCTGTGTTTAATCAGCCAGAGCCTTCTTATCATGGCGTGGTTTATACCGAGGCCTTTGGTGAGGCTGCGTTTATTGGTCGTGCTAGAACGGTTCCCCTACGTAATACAGGTGCAGCACTGTCACCAATGAATGCTTTCATGTTGATGCAAGGTTTGGAGACGTTGTCGCTACGCATGGAGCGACACACAGAGAATGCCTTGAAAGTAGCGGAATACCTCAAGCAACACGAGAAAGTCAGTTGGGTAAGTTACGCTGGCCTGCCTGATTCAGAATTCTATCCACTCGCTGAAAAGTACATGCAAGGTAAGCCATCGGCCATTCTATCTTTTGGTTTAAAAGACGGTTATGAAGCCGGTGTTCGCTTCTATGATGCACTGCAAATCTTCAAGCGCTTAGTTAACATTGGCGATGCGAAATCTCTCGCTTGTCACCCAGCTTCGACGACACACCGTCAACTAAGCGAAGCTGAACAGAAACAAGCCGGTGTATCACCGGAGATGATTCGCCTATCAGTAGGTATCGAGCACATTGACGATATCTTGGCTGACCTAGAGCAAGCACTGAGCGCTTAATGACGCTACAGCTAGCTCTAACACTGATCGTTAACTAACAGACATAAAAAAGCCCATCACAGGATGGGCTTCTTATTATCTATATCTTAGGTAAGCTGTCGATTACTCAACTGTTACCGCTTTCGCTAGGTTACGAGGTTGGTCAACGTCGGTACCTTTTATTAGTGCGACATGGTAAGACAGCAGCTGCATCGGTACTGTGTAGTAGATAGGCGCTGTTACTTCACTTACGTGAGGCATCTTGATGATCTTCATGTTCTCATCGCTTTCAAAGCCCGCATCTTCATCAGCGAATACGTAAAGTAGACCGCCACGAGCACGCACTTCTTCAACGTTCGATTTCAGCTTCTCTAGCAAGTCGTTGCTTGGTGCAATAACGACTACAGGCATATCTGCATCGATAAGAGCCAAAGGACCGTGCTTAAGCTCACCAGCTGCGTATGCTTCTGCGTGGATGTAAGAGATCTCTTTCAGTTTAAGAGACGCTTCCATCGCGATTGGGTAGAACTCACCACGACCCAAGAACAGTGTGTGATGCTTATCAGCAAAATCAGGTGCCAGTGCTTCAATTTCTTTATCGAACGCTAATGCTTTCTCGATATCAGCAGGCAGTTGGTGAAGTGCTTGAACGATTTCCGCTTCTTTTTCTTCATTGATACGACCTTGTAGACGACCAATTGACGTTACCATCATCAGCATCGCTGCTAGTTGAGTTGTGAAAGCTTTAGTAGAAGCAACACCGATCTCTGTTCCTGCGCGAGTCATGAAGGCAAAATCAGATTCACGAACCAGTGAAGAACCCGCAACGTTACAGATAGTCATTGCAGACATATAACCCTTCTCTTTTGCAAGACGAAGTGCAGCAAGCGTATCCGCCGTTTCACCAGATTGAGACAGAGTCACCAATAGGCTGTTCGGACGAACAACGAAATCACGGTAACGGAATTCAGAAGCAATCTCTACGTCACAGCTTACGCCAGCTAGAGATTCAAACCAGTAACGCGCTGCCATGCCTGAGTTGTAAGACGTACCACATGCGATGATCTGCACGTGTTCAACCTTGCTTAGGATCTCTTCAGCTTTAACGCCGATCGCGTTAGTGATAACCGAAGTGTCAGAGATACGGCCTTCCATTGTATTGATCAGCGCTGTTGGCTGCTCGAAGATCTCTTTCTGCATGAAGTGGCGGTATTGACCTTTGTCGCCTGCGTCGTGTTCAGCGTTTGACTCAACGATTTCACGCTCAACACGCTCACCCGCTACATCAAATACCGTAACATCACGACGAGTTACCTCAGCAACATCACCTTCTTCTAGGTACATGAAGCGACGAGTTACGCTCAGTAGCGCCAGTTGATCAGAAGCAAGGAAGTTCTCGCCGACACCAAAACCGATAACGATCGGGCTACCAGAACGAGCTACAACGATACGGCTAGGATCTTTACGATCAACCGCAACCGTGCCGTACGCACCGTCTAATTGTTTTGCTGTTTTCTGTAGCGCTTCAACCAAAGAAGCTGAAGTGCGAAGTTCCCACTCAACTAAGTGAGCAATAACTTCTGTATCCGTTTGTGAAGTAAATACGTAACCACGCTCTTGCAGCATAGCGCGCAGTGCTTCGTGGTTTTCGATAATGCCATTGTGTACAACGGCAATATCACCAGACATGTGTGGGTGTGCGTTCGCTTCAGACGGCTCACCGTGTGTCGCCCAACGTGTATGAGCGATACCTGTACCACCAATCACTTGTTGCTCTTCTACTGCGTCAGCTAGCTCTTGTACTTTACCTAGGCGGCGTACACGAGTTAGGTTAGATTCAGTATCGACGACAGCGACACCAGCTGAATCGTAGCCACGGTATTCTAGACGACGAAGGCCTTCTACTAAAATTTCAGCTACATCACGCTGTGCTACTGCACCAACAATTCCACACATAGTTTCACTCCATCAATTTTGTTTTATTCCTATTGGCAGCAAGCAAAGGCCAAATCTTCATTAAGATCAATTATAGGAAGGTAAATGCATAATACTTAAATTTGTTTTTACGCTGGATCGGTCAGGATCACTCGAACATCATGTGATTCGATACTTGCTTTGGATTCTTCGCCTAAGTCTGTATCGGTAATTAAGATGTCAATGTGTTCCCATGCCAGCTCTAAGTTCGGGATCTTTCGTCCCACCTTTTCCGACTCAACCATCACGATCACTTCTCGTGACACTTCAGCCATTACTTTGCTCAGGCCAACCAGTTCGTTAAACGTGGTTGTGCCTCTATCGAGGTCGATACCATCAGCCCCAATAAATAGTTGGTCAAAATCGTAAGCACGAAGTACCGACTCTGCAACTTTGCCTTGGAAAGAGTCCGAATGGGTATCCCAAGTGCCGCCAGTCATTAATAACGTCGGCTCGCTTTCAAGCTCATTAAGCGCATTAGCAACGTGCAATGAGTTGGTCATAACAACCAAGCCACGCTTAGCATTAAGCTGCTGAATTAGAGCACCGGTCGTACTGCCACTATCGATCACGATGCGGTTATGGTCGCGAATTAAATCTGCAGCGGCTTTTGCCAATGAAATCTTTCGAGTCGAAACTTGTTGACCCAGCTCTTCGTTGACAACCTCTTTCGGTAACGAAATCGCACCACCATAACGGCGTAAAAGCTGACCGTTTTTCTCTAAAGACGCCAAGTCCTTTCTAATAGTGACTTCTGAGGTTTCGAACTTAGCGGATAATTCATCAACACTAACCTCCCCTTTTTCATTCACTAGGTTAGAAATTGCATGTCTTCTGAGTTGGGTGTTTCGTTTCGACATTTAAAAAAGGCCACTAAGTTTCGATGTGAAACATATTATAGTTACAACGAAACTATTTAGTCCATTTATTTTGATCCAAAAAATTAATAAATAGCGATAAAACCTTGTCCTAAGACAATTGTTAAGCAGTGATATTGAACTCATTAGGTGGTAGAATCCGCACCCGAAAAGAAAAAAAATTACAAAACTGACTGTTATTTTTTTGCAACTTACCCCCTATATAGTGGGGTAAGTCACAGAAAACCGATATTGAATCAAAATCTTTTAGTCATAAAATGACTAAAATTGATGAAAGACTTACAACTCTGAAGGACATATTGGAAGTCCCGCGCTTTTACACAACAGGCACAAAATGTTGATGTAGCGGACCAATCTTCAGAACTTAAATAAATTTCAAATTGTAACAATACTTACCGGAGAGTACCTTCCATGAAAAAGACCAAAATCGTATGTACGATTGGCCCTAAAACTGAATCTGTAGAGAAGCTAACTGAACTAGTAGATGCTGGCATGAACGTTATGCGTCTTAACTTCTCTCACGGTGATTTCGCAGAGCACGGCACTCGTATCGCGAACTTCCGTAAAGTAATGGAAAACAAAGGTGAGCAACTTGCTATCCTTCTAGATACTAAAGGTCCAGAAATCCGTACTATCAAACTTGAAGATGGTAACGACGTAGATCTAGTAGCTGGTCAAGAGTTCACTTTCACAACTGACGCAACAGTTGTTGGTAACAAAGACGTAGTAGCAGTAACTTACCTAGGTTTCGCTAAAGACCTAACAGCAGGTAACACTATCCTTGTTGATGACGGCCTAATCGAAATGGAAGTTATCGCAACAACAGAAACTGAAGTTAAGTGTAAAGTTCTTAACAACGGTGCTCTAGGCGAAAACAAAGGTGTTAACCTTCCTGGCGTTTCTGTTCAACTTCCTGCTCTTTCTGAGAAAGACAAAGCTGACCTTAAGTTTGGTTGTGAGCAAGGCGTAGATTTCGTTGCTGCTTCTTTCATCCGTAAAGAAGAAGACGTTAAAGAAATCCGTGAGCTTCTAAACGCTAACGGCGGCGAGAACATCCACATCATTTCTAAGATTGAAAACCAAGAAGGTGTAGATAACTTCGATTCAATCCTTGAAGCTTCTGACGGCATCATGGTTGCTCGTGGTGACCTAGGTGTTGAAATCCCAGCTGAAGAAGTAATCTTCGCTCAGAAGATGATGATCGAGAAGTGTAACCGTGCACGTAAGATGGTTATCACTGCAACTCAAATGCTTGACTCTATGATCAGCAACCCACGTCCAACTCGTGCTGAAGCGGGTGACGTTGCGAACGCAATCATGGATGGTACTGATGCAGTAATGCTTTCTGGTGAAACTGCTAAAGGTAAGTACCCAGTTGAAGCTGTTACTATCATGGCTCAAATCGCGAACCGTACTGATTCAGCTCTTAAAGCTGAGCTAGGTTCTCGTCTAGACAGCCCACGTCTACGCATCACTGAAGCAGTATGTAAAGGCGCTGTAGACACAGCAGAGAAGCTAGCTGCTCCTCTAATCGTTGTTGCAACTGAAGGCGGTAAATCTGCACGTTCAGTACGTAAGTACTTCCCAACTGCAAACATCCTAGCTCTAACAACTAACGAAAAGACAGCTGCACAGCTAGTTCTTACTAAAGGTGTTAAGCCAGTTCTTGTTGACTCTATCGAGAACACAGACGCGTTCTACATCAACGGTAAAGAAATCGCTCTACAATCTGGCCTAGGTAACAAAGGCGACATCGTAGTTATGGTTTCTGGTGCTCTAGTAGCTTCTGGTACTACAAACACGGCATCTGTTCACGTTCTATAAGAATGAACCGATTCGCATAAAATATAAAAGAGGGCTTCGGCCCTCTTTTTTTATGAAACAAAATCTTGCCTAACTTTTCAGTACGCTGTATTATCAATCACAATAGAACTACGTACTGTTAACCTCCAACTGACTCTTTCTAAGAGACGGATTAGCAGACTAGAAATCATATATAGATGAGGTTTGTAATGTCTAGTCCTACGCTCACTGACAAAGTATCAAAGATGATTCGCCAAGATATTCTTAATGGTGAGTTAACCCCAGGCCAAAAGCTTGTTGTTGCTGATCTAAAAGCACGCTACAACGTTGGCGCATCCCCTATTCGCGAAGCCTTGGTACAGTTATCTTGGAGCAAATACGTAAAGCTAGAGCCACAAAAAGGCTGCTGGGTATCTCCTGTATCAAAGAAAGAACTGAATGACCTATACGAAAGCCTTCGTGTTGTATCATCGGTTCTGCTTAAAAAAGCGATTGCAGCAGGTGATGAGAGCTGGGAACTGGATGTACTAACGTCTTACCATAAACTATCGCGAGTACAGTACGTATCTGAAGAGTTTGACTGTGTAGAATGGGAAGAGCGCCACCAGCAATTCCATGTCGCACTGCTTGAAGGTGCAGATTCAGAGAACATGTTTAAGTTCTTTGATGACCTAATTAACCAAGTGAAACGTTACCGCTTCCTCGCTATGTCTGCAGAAAGCGCATCTGATGATCTGTTCAATATTGATGAGCACGAAATGATCATGAAACTAGTACTCTCTAAGAATGTAGAACAAGCAACAGAACTGCTTGATCAACACTTACTAGGTTCAATGAAACGAATTGAAGAAGTTATCGAAGCGGCATGATGCCAAGATAGATTCTAACCAAATAAAAAACGGAGCCCAGCGGCTCCGTTTTTTTGTTTCCAGTACCACGACTGAACTACCACCCAAAAAACTCTTTGTGATGAGTATTGAGCAGCACAACCATAGGTAAAAAATACAATGCACTAAGTTGAAAGCCAAGAATGGCTAATGTGCCTATGGTTAACCTCACTAAAAAATCGACAAACATACCACGCCTCTTTTAACCAGACTGTATGATCCCCAAACTATTGCTCCAGCTAACCTAATTCTACTGCTGCCTTTCAAGTTATTGATAAGGCTAGCTAACCAGCTGAATTAAGTTAACGGTGTCATCCTTTTACATCTGGTAAACACTCTATTTATTACATCGTTTAACACGATGTAATCTGAAGCAAAGTAGTTTACTTACTGTTAATTTTAGCTCAAATTTCCACCAACATTAGACTTTAGTCTAACTGTATAGATTTTGTGACACAGGTCGCTCAAAAGTGAGATTCCTAATAAAAAGAGGGAAAGGAAAAAGGAGTCGGGGCGCGACTTGAAGAGGTGAAGCAAATAGAAGACAGGACTAGATAGAAGCGAACCTAAGCGACATCATCGTAGCTAGGACACATAGAGACCGTATTACGACCAGACGATTTAGATTCGTAAAGCGCAACATCGGCACACTTGTATGAGCGAGTACTGTTACTTGTTAAATCAGTAAAGCCAACACTCACCGTTACCTTAGTTCCGGCTGCCAGTTCAATCTCTATTCGCAAGCGATCCAATACGCGCTTTGCTTCTGGCAGAGACGTGTGTGGCATCAACAGTGCAAACTCTTCTCCTCCGACACGTGCAACAAAGTCCGTCCCACGAAGGCTATCTTGCAGAAGTTTAGCAACACCAGCGATCACACGGTCACCTTCGTCGTGGCCAAGCTCATCATTGATTCGCTTGAAGTTATCGATGTCCACCAAGGCTAAGCAGGTGGTCGCTTCGATCGGGTAACGCTCAACTAAGCGAGAATAGTAGGCCAGCTGCTCTTCGAATTTTCGTCGGTTCCAGAGATTACTCAAAGAGTCACGTTCACTTAAGATCCTCAAACGCACCTCAAGCTCCTTCCTTACCGAAATATCCACCAAAGAGGTGATGTAATAGCTGACTTTACCCGAATTGTTTTTGACCACATGCACTCGCATGATCGCTGTAAAAGGAATACGCAGTTTGTTCTTACACTGAACTTCCCCTTCCCATACTTCTTCTTGCTCTAAATGACTCCAGATAGCCGAACTTGAGAGTACTTGGTCGGTATTCTCAAGCAACAACTGCAGGGCATTCTGACCGATAACTTGTTTTTTGCAGTACCCAGTCATGTTCTCAAATTCGTTGTTGATCATCATTGTGCGGTGCTGCTTGTCAGAGATCATCACTGCCGACATACCATTCAATGCGGCTCGTGCCAATTTACTCTCTAGGCTTCGGCGTCGGCAGTGCGTCACCAGGTAAGCAAACGGGAAAGCGAATATCAGCACCGTAATCAGAACAATGATCTCTTCATGGGCCAAATCATCTAGATCACGCTCAGCCCGATCCATCAGTTGCTTTTGATTAAGTTGAATCAGTAAATGGACCTTTTGACTGTTCGCGAGCATAACCGTGTTAAAGGCAAACAAATTACCATCTTCAAAAACGTATCCCACCTGATCATTGGAGATAGCATCCCAAGTCTTCGGCGCGATATTTTTCAGGTTATAGCCTTTTCTTTCAGGAATAGAGTCTCCGAACAACTTACCGCTGTTGTTACTCGCGATGAAGTAACCCGCGTCATTGAGAACTTCTGCTCTAAGATCGTTATCTGGTGAAAAGCTCAGACGCGACGATAAGCCCCATACATCAAGATTGATGACGAGGTAGCCTACTCTTTCGTCAGGGGTTTCTACTGGGGTAAAGACACGGATTACCGGCGAATAAGGGAAGGTGACTTCACCATGCTCAGTTTCAAGCTCAATACCCCAACCGCCAATCTGTTCGGCTTCTAGTTTTTGAGCGTATTGGAAGTAGTTAGAATCCGACCTATCTTGCAGCTGTTGAGGAAACGTCACTCTACCGGTATCAGAGGAATAGTTAACACGCACCAATTCTTTGCCAGTGACATCTAACAGATGGATTTGTGTATACCACTTCTGGTTCACGAGAACAGATTGCCAGACCTCTTCAAGTAGATGTTTGGTTTGGTCTGAGGGAGAGGAAGCAAAGTTAACCAAGCTCTGGCTATGACTGAGTAGCTCCATGACCGAGACTAACTGAGTCTTGAGAAGATCATAATCTCGCTTGGCATACACTAACTGATGAACGGCTTGCTTAGCTGAGTAGTCAAAGCTCTGCTGTTTTACTTCTTTGTAGCGCTGCAAATAATACAGACATACTGCAGAAGACAATATGATAGAGATAATCAGCAATGTAATTATTGATTTTTTATTTCGCATTGCTAACTCAGATGAATGGAAGTGCAGCGCGGGATTATAGCACTCTAAATAATTAACAAAATAAAAGCCGCTTAAAAAAGCGGCTTTAAAGTTATTTTTTAAAGACTTATCGTCTAGGCTTTCAACGCACGTTCGCCTCGTGCGATGCCAACAACACCACTTCGAGCTACTTCAAGCACTTCCGTCACTTCAGACAGCGCCTGAATGAAGGCATCCAGTTTCTCGCTAGTACCCGCCATTTGAACCGTATATTGAGAAGCCGTAACATCAACGATCTGACCACGGAAGATATCCGCTGTGCGCTTCACTTCCGCACGAGCAAAGCCGCTCGCACGTACTTTTACCATCAACAGCTCACGTTCAATGTGTTCAAGTTCAGACACTTCTTGTACTTTAAGTACGTCGATTAGCTTATGCAGTTGTTTCTGAATCTGCTCAAGCTGCATTTCGCTCGAGTTAGTAGTGACGTTCAAACGAGACAGCGTCGGATCATCGGTTGGAGATACGTTCAAAGACTCGATGTTGTAGCCACGCTGAGAAAACAAGCCAACCACACGAGAAAGCGCACCAGGTTGGTTTTCCATTAGTAGTGAAATAATGTGTCTCATATTATGTTCTCTCCGTTTTGCTTAGCCACATGTTATCCATACCCTCGCCTTTGATCTGCATTGGGTATACGTGCTCGGTGTCATCCACACTAATATCGACAAATACCAAACGGTCTTTCATCGCCAGTGCTTTTTCCAAACCTGATTCCAATTCATCCGGAGATGAAATGCGCATACCAACGTGGCCATAAGCCTCAGCGATAGCAGCAAAATCAGGAACAGAGTCCATATATGAGTTAGAGTAACGGCCTTGATAAACAATGTCTTGCCACTGTTTTACCATGCCTAGGAAACGGTTGTTAAGGTTAATAATCTTAACCGGGATATTGTATTGCAGCGCAGTCGACAGCTCTTGGATATTCATTTGAATACTGCCGTCACCGGTTACCACAACCACCTCTTCATCTGGCTTAGCAAACTTAACGCCCATACCAGCAGGCAGGCCAAAGCCCATCGTGCCTAGACCACCAGAGTTAATCCAACGACGTGGCTTGTTAAACGGGTAGTATAAAGCAGCAAACATTTGGTGTTGACCTACGTCAGAAGCAACATAGGCATCGCCATTGGTTACTTTATGCAGTGTTTCAATTACTTGTTGAGGTTTGATGCGCTCAGACGATTTCTCGTAAGCTAGGCAGTCACGCTCTTGCCACTGCTTGATTTCACTCCACCAGCTTTCAATCGCTTTTGCATCGTTAGTGCCGCCTTGCTCAACGAGCAAGTTCACCATGCTCTCTAGAACCTTTTCAGCAGAACCTACAATCGGTAGATCCACTTTTACGTTCTTAGAGATCGAAGATGGGTCGATATCAATGTGCATGATCTTCGCATCAGGGCAGTACTTATCTAGGTTATTAGTCGTTCGATCATCGAAACGTACGCCAATACCAAAGATCAAATCCGCATTGTGCATCGCCATATTGGCTTCATATAAACCATGCATGCCTAACATACCCAAAGAGTTCTTATGGGTGCCAGGGAAAGCGCCAAGCCCCATTAGGGTGCTTACCACAGGTAAATTCAGTGCCTCTGCTAATTTTAACAGCGGCTTATCTGCCTCAGAAATAACCGCACCACCACCGACATAAAGTACCGGCTTCTTCGCTTCAAGAAGGGCTTTTAGCGCCTTTTTGATCTGACCTTTATGACCCGTAACCGTTGGGTTATACGAACGCATTTTGAGCGTTTCTGGGTATTCATAAGGAAGCTTGATTTGTGGGTTTAAGATATCTTTCGGCAGATCAATAACCACAGGACCGGGACGCCCTGTCGTTGAAATATAGAATGCTTTTTTAACGACTTCAGGGATATCTTCCGCTTTCTTAACTAAGAAGCTGTGTTTAACGATCGGGCGTGATACACCCACGATGTCACACTCTTGGAAGGCGTCATTACCAATGAGGTTATTTGGTACGTTACCAGAAATAACAATCATTGGGATTGAATCCATGTAGGCGGTTGCAATACCAGTAACGGTATTGGTCGCACCTGGACCAGAACACACAAGTACTACGCCCGGTTTGCCGGTAGAACGAGTATAGCCATCAGCCATGTGGGTAGCGGCTTGTTCATGTCGTACTAATACGTGTTTAATTTCAGCAGTTTTAGCATGCAGCGCATCGTAGATATCAAGTACAGAACCACCTGGGTAACCAAAGATTTGTTCTACACCCTCTTCAATTAGAGACTGCACCACCATCTCAGCGCCGGATAACATTTCAGCGCCGGATGACATGGCTGTTTCAGGTTTTGTTGTCATATTGCTCTCCTCACCAGTTTCCAATCATATTTGGTGAACATGTTGGGCTGGTTTTTCATAGTCTAGGGCTTATTCGTAGCCTAATTCGAAATACTTCCACTTTTTCGGCTATGGCTGTCTGTCGTGATAACAACAAACAGTAATACGAAACAACTTTAACGCTTTATTATCATCTGGTCTAACACCTGTTATTCGGCAACTGTGCCAAAAAACCAACTATTAGCTCAAAGCATTAAATAAAACCCAACTCAGCCCCCCACGCCAGGTTTAAACACTATTTATCGAACAAAAAAAAGCACTTAATATTTTAATAGATCGCTATTTATCGATAAACCGCGAGCTTGCTGGTGTGCGCTTTCGCACATTGTGCTGTGTCATTAGATACAAAAAATCCCCCTAAAAATGCAATCACATTCGTAGGGGGATTTTTAAACAACTGAAAATTTATCTAAGCAGAAAACTACTTATCTTTAGGCTTTTCGTTGTACATTTCTTCGATTTCGTCTTGATACTTATCGTTGATAACTTTACGACGCAATTTTTGAGTTGGTGTCAGTTCACCATCATCCATAGAAAATGCTTTTGGTAGCAGTTTGAATTTCTTCACTTGCTCAAACTTAGCCAGTTCTTGCTGTAGGTCATTCACACGCTTTTCTAGCATCTCGACGATTTGGTGGTGCTTAACCAGTTCAACGCGATCGTGATACTTGATATTAAGCTCTTTGGCGTACTCTTCTAGCGAGTCATAACAAGGAACAATCAGCGCAGAAACGAATTTGCGTGTATCAGCGATAACAGCAATCTGTTCGATAAAGTGATCTTTACCAATCGCACCTTCAACCACTTGCGGGGCAATATACTTACCACCAGAAGTTTTCATCAGCTCTTTGATACGATCAGTAATGAACAGGTTACCATTTTCATCAAAATGACCCGCATCACCGGTTTTCAAGAAACCGTGCTCATCGAATGTCTTAGCTGTCTCTTCTGGCATCTTGTAGTAGCCACGCATCACCATTGGACCGCGAACAAGAATCTCGTCCTTAGCACCAATTTTTACTTCTGCGCCCGGCATCGACATACCAATCGAATCAGGGTTAAAACAGCGATCATCCCAACAAGATACTGTTGCTGTGGTTTCTGTCATGCCGTAGCCAAGTTTTACGTTGATGCCGATAGCATGGAAGAAACGACCAATCGTCTCATCAAGCTTCGCGCCACCACAAGGCATGAAGTTGATATTACCGCCCAGCAGCGCACGCAATTTAGAGAGTACTAGCTTATCTGCTAATGCATGGCTCTTCTTCAGCATTAGCGAAGGAGTGCGACCTTCTTGGTGACAAACAGAGAGTTTCGCTCCCATGTTCACCGCCCAAGTAAATAGAACCTTGCGGATAAACGGCGCTTTCGAAACCTTCTCGTGAATCGCAGAGAAAATCTTCTCGTAGAAACGTGGAACCGCACACATTACGGTTGGCTTCACGTCGCTCAGCGCGTCACGCACCTGCATGGTATCTTGCAAGTAACAGTTGGTTGCGCCTTTATAGAGAACGTAGAACGTCCACGCACGCTCAAATACGTGAGATAGAGGTAAGAAACACAATGAGACATCGTCTTTGCTTAAACTTAGACGCTCATCGTGGCCTTCTAACTGGTAGCCAATGTTGGTGTAATCAAGCATTACGCCTTTTGGCTGACCTGTGGTACCAGAGGTATAGATAAGAGTTAGTAGGTCGTCCATGCTTGCATCTGCAAGACGAGCATCAAGTTCAGCTTGCTGAGCTTCAACACCGCGCGCCATGAAATCAGCCCAAGATACCGCAAAGCTATGGCCTTGAAGATCGATATCATCAGACATCGCGACAACCACTTCTAGCTGTTCACACTCTTCGAATAGGCTCACCGCCGCGTCAAATTGAACTTGCTCACCAACGAATAAGATCTTCACATCCGCATTTTGGATGATGTAAGACGACTGTGCTGCTGTGTTGGTTGGATAAATCGGCACAGTCACAAGACGAGCTTGTAAAGATGCAAAATCTGCCACGGTCCATTGAGGCATATTATTTGAATAGATACCGATCTTATCTTGAACTCTCAGTCCCTGAGCCAATAGTGCTAATGAAAGCGTATCGATTTGTTGTCCAAACTGTTCCCAGCTAATGCCTTGCCATACATTGTCTACTTTGTGCTTCAAAGCTGTACGGTTGCCGCCTTGGGCAATTTGGTCACGAAGTCTTTTTACGATATGAAAATCTAAATTGGCCATCTCTTTACCTTTAGGCTTACACCTGTAAGCTTTTTTGAGCGCACAAGTGTACCTCTGATCATGGAAAAGGCAACTGATGAAGCTCAAAGTTATAAGTAATAGTACGTCTAACGCTTAGTTTTCTACCTACTAAAATAGCGCGCATAAAAAAGCCCTAAGCCAGTCTCCTAGCTTAGGGCTTATAAATCATAGGGATTAGTGTCTAGTTAAGTGCCACTACTTCGCCACAGATCATCATTAACTGATCTCGTAACCAAATGTGTCCTTTATCCTTTTCACTTGATTCGTGCCAGCTTAGGAAGCCAGAAATCGCCGCATTATCGAATGGGAAATCTAGAATCTGAAGCTGCTCTTTGTTTGCTGCATGTTCTACCATCCAACGAGGAGCAATTGTTACTAGTTCAGATTGGCCTACAACGTAAAGAACGTTGCTTAAACTCGTACCTTCGTAGAAAGGCGTGCAATCTAGGTCACGGTAAGCTTGCTCAGAGAAGCTACGTTGACCATGGATGCGAGACAGTTTTGCGTGCTTTTCGTTAAGCAGCTCTGCCGCAGAAACTTCACCGTTGATACGTGGGTGAGAAGCAGAAGCAACCACAACTAATTCGTCTTGGAAGATTTCAGTGCTTGAGAAGCCTTGCTCATCAAAACGAGCGTAATCAATAACGAAGTCGATTTCTTGGTAGCGCATACGCTCAGAAAGTTGACGATCGAATTCAGCATCCATGTGCAGTTTCACGCTAGGTGCTTGCTCGTTGATTGTCGACATAATCTTAGGAGCAAAACGCATGTCACAAGGGCTGCAAATCGCAAGCTTGAACAGGCGAGAAGAAGACTCTGGAGAGAACACAGAACTTGGTAGTTCGTTGCGTACTAATTGTAGCGCTTGGCGGATAGGACCAAACAACTGACGTGCACGTTGAGTCGGTTGAATACCACGACCTTGGCGCATGAATAGTTCGTCGTTAAACATCACTTTTAGACGAGCAACAGCGTTACTTACAGCAGGCTGAGACATACCCAGATTGTGAGCTGCACGTGTAATGTTTTGCTCTTGCATAACTGCATCAAATACAGTCAAAAGATTTAAGTCGACTCCACGAAGTGTGCTTTCCATTCTGTAGCTTGCAATAGCACTCATTGCGTCTTTCTTATCTAACATTCAAGTTGCCTCTTGTCGGTTCGACAGCGTTAAATTGGTAATGGTATGAGAATAGATAACCACTAATTCTTATATTTATCAGACCGATGTTTTTCGGATTGACATTACTATTAACCAATGCATCTCGAGCTACCAACAAGATTGATAAAGAATAATTTTATTTTACCTTAATGATTAAACAACATCTAAAAATCAATTATTTATAGAGTTATAAAAAAACATAAAATGCGTCACTTATGAGTTTAATTTCGACTTATTTAGCTGTTCTATCGTTTGGTTACATTTGTTACAATTTATTGAACTCGTGAATTGTTCAACCGGTCAATTCAGAAATAGCACTTATGAGTTAGGTGAGCGATGCATAACTTGGAAAGTCGACCTTGTCCCAAAGTTGCTTTCTTAAATCATCTTGATTAGACCAATTCCCTGCTAATACCCACTCAACGAGTGCACTTGCCACGTCTGGATAGGTGACCACTTCGGCCTGTTTTTCACTGAGCCAAGCACGCAAGATAGCCGCATCTAAAAACGTCATGGTTTGAGCTAACCCAAGGGCCTCTAGCGTCGCCACATTGCTCTGTTGTTCGAACTGTCCTTCGAGTGGTTTGAGAAGCAATTTCTTCCCCAAAGTTAGGGCTTCAGATGGCAATTCAAAGCCGCCATTTGCGACCACACCAGAGCACTGATTGAGGTCGAATTGAAAGCCCGCATGACTCAGTGGTTTGAACTCAATATTTTCAACTCGGCTATGCTCAATCACATCCGGGTGGTAACAGACAAAGTTTTGCGAAATGAACTTCATCAGCAGCTCTGAGATCGACTCAAGATCCTCAAATGGCAAATAGACCAACGTAAAGTCTTGTGCTGTTTTGGTTTGTTGCTCACCAACCAGCGTGTGAACGATAGGCGGCAAAATCGGCTGTTCAAAGTGATACCAGTGCAAGCCAATAGAGTGCTCGGTTGGGGCGAAATGTTGAATCACTGAATGTTCAATCCAGTTGCCCCCTTCTTTGGGTACATCATAACGAAACGCATTCTGGTGGCTTATCCCAATGCGTGGCACACCTTGTCTCTTAGCCGCCCATGCAGTGACAGGCTCAAAATCATTAATCACTAAGTCATAAGGCGTAAGATCGATCTGGTTAATCTCACGGAGAAATCGCCAGATGTTGTTCTTCATGAATGTTTTGCCGTATTTAACCTGCCCCTGCTCGCTGTAAAAAGTTAAGCCGCTGCGGGTCTGATAGTTGCCAAACGCTTCCATCGAAAAGTATTTGCTCTCATCTCGCCCAGAGAACAGAAAATCGACATCAATATTTTGCTGACGAAAAGCGACGGCCATTGCTCTCGCTCGAGCGATGTGCCCATTTCCTGTGCCTTGTACGCCATATAAAATTTTCATGCATGTTCCTTTAAATTTACCACTTAAGCTCGGCAGTGGTTGCCAACAAAATAATTACAGGATGAAGCTGATAGCGAGGCTGGTACAAGCGATGCCCAAGGCTGCGCCAATCAGTACGTCCGTTAAAAAGTGCACACCGAGCAGGATTCGAGAGCCTGCAATCGCAGTTGCCCACACCAAGCTAAAGAGGTACAAGCTCGGATAGAAATGCCCGATTAAGGTCGCCATAACAAAAGCAGCAGCGGAATGCCCTGAAGGCAGACTGTATTTATCGGATGGCACAATATGAGAGTGAAGTAGTGAAGAGAATTCAGCTGGTCGACGGCGCTTGAGGGTATTTTTAGCAAACCAGTAAATAGGCAGTTCGATTGCGAAGGCGGTTAAGCCCACCAAAAGAAAGTCTCGACCGGTGTTGCTATCGACCAGCAGTGCAATCAAGGCAATCAAAACATAAAGGTGTCCATCTCCAGTATGAGACACCGCTTTACTGAGCGTTGCATGTTGCCCGCCATAGCGGTTGTTTAAACAGAAAACAGAAAATGCCACATCCCAGCGGACAATAGGTTCGATAGTACGCATACAATCTCCTTAACAATCCTTATTCAGTTAAGGCTCAAGTTATGCTCCTGAAATGACAGTTAAGTGACGTTTTGAATGAACTAAAATGAATTTTGAGGCGAATTGACCGCTTTCGCTAAGCAAGCTGATGAGGCCTAGAAACTGTCGATAAAAATAAAGCGACCCAAGGCCGCTTTATTCTTCTATGTTTTTACTTCTTTATATAAGCAAGCAAACGCTACTTCTATCGTGTTAATGGTTATAGCGTTCGCTAATGATAATAGTGCTCGCTAATGATAATAGCGCTAAAGGCTATAGCACTAAAAGTTATAGGGCTAATGGCTCGTGCTTTTTCACCAAACCGAAATCCGCCAATATCGCGTAGGCCGCTGGGATCATAAACAATACTAATAAGGTCGAGGCAAATATGCCGAATACGATCGAAATAACCAGTGGCTGGATAACCTGAGCCTGTAAGCTGGTTTCCGTCAACAGCGGTAGCAAACCTGCCGCAGTCGTCATTGAGGTCAAGAATACCGCTCGGAAACGCTCGCGACTGGCTTTCACCACCGAGTCATGCACGCTACCCCCCTCATCGACATGGTGACGAATGTACTGCACCAACAAGATGGAATCATTAACCACAATTCCGGCAAGCGACACAAAGCCCATCATGCTTGGCATACTCAAAGAATGGCCAAGTATCCAGTGACCAACGACCACCCCAATAAAAGCGAGTGGAATCGCTAACATCACGACCACAGGCTCTAAATAGCTTCTGAACTGATAGCTAAGAATCGCAAACACGCCGAATAAGCCGAGCAAGAATCCTTTGCCCATCGAAGCGCCAGTCTTGGCTGCATCCTTGGCCTCCCCTTCGAAATCAAAGCGTAAACCCGGGTACTTCTGAATAAGTTTGGCGGCTTCATCTTTTTGGAACTGAGCCAAAATCGCGGATGAACTCGCTTTCTTATTATCAATATCACCAAAAATACTGATGGTTCTCAGCCCATCAATACGCTGAATTCGTACGTAGTTACGCTGGAAATCTAATGTCGCCAACGTTGCTAGCGGGATCTGACTGCCATCTGCGGTAATGATTGGGAAGTTAGCTAGCTGCTGTATGTCGCCCGCTTGTTCCTTATCAAGACGCACTTCAATCGAGATATTTTCAACGCCGATTTGAATCTCATCCGCCGTTTGCCCAAAGAAAGCCGCTCGTAACTGAGACGCAATCATCTGCCCATTCACATTGTAGGTTTCGGCTCCAGGGCGCAGCTGGACCAAAATCTCTTCTTTACCCATGCGCATATCATCAAGCACGCCGTGCACCCCATCGAACTGATTAAGGTACTCCTGAATATCCAAAGAAGCGGATTTCAATGCGCTCAGGTCATCGTGTTTGGCGCGGATTTCAATAGCACGACCGCCCGGCCCCATAGTCGGTTGCTTGAACACCAATGAAATAGGATCCGCTAAATCGCCAATATCCTCTCGCCACGCATCAATGAAATCATCGATAACCGTATTACGACTCTCTGCTCCGCGTAAATCTAAGCGCACTGTGGCTAAGTGCGGGCCGGATTCATTGGCATCGGCGTTAGCATTGAATTGGCTAGTTATGTGCTCGACCAGTGTATTGCCTTCTTCAACCTCTTCGCTCCATTGCTTGTTCAAACGCTCAGCAGACGCGACAATTTTGTCGACCACTTTCTCGGTTTGAGACAGTGATGCGCCCGGCGGAAGAATAATACGCGCCTCGGCAATATCACCATCCAGCTCTGGGAAAGGTTGAAACTTAACAACACCACCAGCAATCAAGGCGACTGAAAGCAACAACAGCGTAATCACTCCGCCCATAAAGGCGTAGCGGAAGGTCACGACTTTCTCAACCATGTTCATCAAAGTGGTATTACGGAAGTTCTCAAACTTCTCAAGCAACACCACTTTAAAGCGCAACGCTGGCTTATCATTTTTTTCTTTATGTAATGAATGAGATAAGTGATTAGGTAGAATCAGGAAGGCTTCAATCAAGCTCAACGACAGCACCAAAATCAATACTTGAGGAACGGCCTTAAGCACCGCGCCCATCTCGCCATCAAGAAACAGTAAGCTACCGAAAATACACACCGTGGTTAAGAAAGAAGACAGTACTCCGGGAAGCACTTTCTTAACGCCGTTGTACACCGCATCATCGACGCTTTGTCCCCTATCTAAGTGGGAGGCTATCGATTCGGCGATCACGATGGCGTCATCCATCATAATACCGATTGCCATCAACAACCCGACCAGCGACATAATGTTGATCGACAAACCAAGGTTGGCCATTAAGAACAAGCCACCAAGGAAGGCCACTGGCAACCCTGCCGCCACCCAAAATGAATAACGTAAGCTGAAGAACAGCCACATGGTGGCGAACACCAGCACAATACCTTGCCAGCCATTGCTCACCATCATGGTTAGACGATCCCAAAGCACAGATGAGAGATCGTTGGTCATTTGTAGTGTCACGCCATCAGGAGCAATCGCGCTTTGATCTTCAACGAATCGTGTTACGTTCTCTTTGATTCTCAGCGCATCGTCTTCTTTGTTCTTACTGATCTTAAGCAGCGCTGAAGGCTTGCCATCAAATAGCACCTTTTGCTCATCAAGCTCAAAGCGGTCGGTTATTTTGGCTATGTCTCTCAAACGAATCACCGAGCCATTAGGCGCAGATCCAACCACGATGCTTTCCAGCTCAACAGGTGTAATTCGTCTTTCATCAAAACGAATCAGAAAATTCTTGTCTGGTGTTTCAACGTTACCGCTTGGCAGTTTTACATTCTGACGGCCAATCTGGTCTGCGATATCACCGACACTCAAACCCAGCTGGCGAATCGCTTGAGTATCCAGTTCAACGCGGTATTGATGATCAGAGAAGCCGCTAACATCGACCAGTGAAACATCATAATCAAGCTTCATGATACGTTTGAGGTCTTCAGCGTAGGCCTTAAGCTCCGGCCACGACGTTTCTGCTGTGATGGCGATATCAACAACTGGTTCATTCCAATCCAGTTCTTGAACAACAGGCGATTCAATCTCAGTTGGGAAATCATTGATCGAGTTGATTTGAGTTTGCACATCCACCAGCATTCGACCGATATCCGCTTTCTCATTCAACTTCAGGATTAGACGTGCACTACCTTCTATGGCTTCACACTGAGTCTCTTCAATGTTAGCTAGGCCATCGACGGCATCTTCCATTCGTACACACAGGCTTTCTTCTACTTCTTGTGGGGATGCACCGGGATAAACGATGGCAGCCATAATATAAGGCGGATCATAAGCGGGGAAGGTTTCACGCTTGATGGTTGATAATGAGCTTATACCCATGATCAATAACCCAAGCATCAACAAGTTTGCCGCTGTTGGGTGCCTAGAAAAGAACTTGATCATGACGCACTCTCCTGAGTTTCTGATTCAAGCTCAGCCTCTTCAGAGTTGGACTCTCTCAGTAACATGCCTTCTATTGCTGGCAGGACATCATTGAGAACCAGTTTATCTCCAGTTTGTAGCTCTCCACTCACAACCACTTGATTGTCTCTGCGATAAAGCACTTCAACATTGACCACTTGCAAACGCTGGTTGTCATCCATCAGGTAAACCTTATCACCATGCAGTGCTCGCTCTGGAACCACCCAACTTAGATTGGCGACACCCTCAATCTCAGCTTTGACAAACATACCGTTAACCAAAGGCGTCGCGCTGTCTGGTTGCAATTGTGAGTAATCTTGAGCGATCTCGAGAATAATCCCCGCCGTCGCTTGGTTTTCATCAACTGTTTCGCTGATTCTTGCCACCTTCGCTGGCCAACTGAGGTTCAGGTTGCCGCTGTTAAGTTGAATGCTTGCTTTGATTGGCGCTTCATAAGGATTAGGGATTCCTGCAGCATCGCGAGGAAATTGGTTAAAGCTGGAGGCTAAAGTTTGCATATCGTGAATAGAAAGTTGCGCCTCTACTTCCATGACATTAATCCCGTGAGCAATAAACATCTCCTGCTGAATGTTAACTACTTGATTTTGTTCGATATCAACCTGAGCAATTCGCATCGCTCTTGGCAAAGTGATCGTGGTCTTATCGAGAGAGCGCTGCGCCTCTTTTACCTTAGACACGTTGACCTTAATCACCGCTTCCGCAACACGCTTTTCATCTGGCATCAACGCGATTTGGTTCGCGATATCTAATACCAACTTCTGCTGAGACAATGCGCTTTGTTGTTGCAGGTCGACATCCGATTGAGAGGTAAGCCCTTTCTTACGCAGATCCTGTTTACGTTGTAGCTCTTTATTGCTGATCACCAAACGATTCTTTTCGATCTTAAGAGTCTGATTAAGGTTGTCTTCTTCTTGATTCAATTTCGCTAATGAGGTTTGGCTTGATTTTAGATCCGCCTCTGCTTGTATCAGTTTCAATTCGTAATCCAATGGATCAACCTTGAGCACGACCGTTCCTGCAGGGATCACCTGGCCTTTTTCAAGATCTGGATGTCGATACACGATCTGTCCTGTCACCTCAGCAATCGCTTTCCATTCAACTTTCGGCACTACTTTGCCAAAGCCGACCGCTAACGGTGCTATCAGTTGTTGTTCTAGGCTCACAGTATCAACTAAGCGAGCCCTATCACCCGCAGGTTTGGTTGGAAGATCCGGCTTCAAGTTAATCGCGGCGACAAGGCCAATAACACCAACCGCAAGTGCTGGAAAGAAGAGTAGTTTTTTATTTATTTTCATTATCTTTGGTCCTGCACGGAAGAAGGGCTCGGTGCGTTAATAAAGCCTTCAGTCATCAATTGAATGTTGTGTTCGATTAAGCGGTTAAGAAATTCTTCATTAATTTCAATACCATGAATAGCAAGCAAAGGTGGGGGCGCAATGAACGGGAACACCATCAAGCTTATATACGAAATACGGCACAATTTTGGATCCATGTTCTGTTTTAAGATGCCTTGTTCAACCAACTTTTCAAAAATGACATCTTGGGCTGGCTTTGCAACATCGAGGAAAACCTTTTCGAGCAACTCTCTTTGCACTTCAGAGGGAGGCATATTCATCACTTGGGCTATCAAGCGAGGAAACTTCGGCACTTTGACCATCTCTTTGTAGTAAGTCCGCATTAAATCAAGAAAGTTCTCATGACTGCTTTCATCAACGAGTCTCTGCATTTGTAATTGCATAGGGCGTAATGTTTCACGCAGCATCGCCTCAAACAATCCGGCTTTACTGCCAAAGTAATAGCGAATCATCGCAATATTCACACCCGCTCGCTCAGCAACTAAGCGAGTCGATACCTTGTCGTACGGTTGAACCACGAACAGATCTCGAGCGTGCTCAATGAGTAACTGCCGTACATCTAGATTCTGTTGAGGTCGCCCTGCTTTACGCGCTGCCATCACTGAGACCTATCCCTATAATTAATCACACGATTAATTATAGGGATAAATCGACATGGTTGTAGAAGATTAATTACTCACTATTTAATCAAATGATTAATTAATTTAGCCACCCTTTTAATTTTATTGGTGAATCGTTCCATCAAAAAGATTTACTACAAAGTTTTAACCTACACATCAGCCAAACGATAAACTAACCGCCCAGTACAAAACACTCAATCAGCTGATAACACCAGCAAACAACACGCAAGCAGCACAAACCAAAAAAAAACACCGCCAAAGCACGCTTATATTGGATTTTCTTGTTTGACGCTCAGAATAAATTGCGGTAAATATGGTGTTAACAGTTTATTTACGGATATTTGTGTAATGATTTTTTCTTCTTCTCGACTGCTGAAACTTCTCCTTATCGTGAACCAATCGCGCGGGTAAGTTGTGGGTCAAGAACTACACAAATATTAAAACCCGCGCTGAGCGGGTTTTTTTGTAACTGGCACTTTTAAAAGAACATCATTCTTAATAATAATTTGGATAGCAATCGATTCATTATCGATATAAGGAAGCACCCATGAACGATCAAGTGATAATTTTTGACACGACCTTACGTGATGGCGAGCAAGCGTTGGCTGCAAGCTTAACGGTAAAAGAGAAATTACAGATCGCTTATGCACTTGAACGACTGGGTGTAGATGTTATTGAAGCGGGCTTTCCGGTGTCATCACCAGGCGACTTTGAGTCAGTACAAACCATCGCAAAAAATATTAAAGACAGCCGAATCTGTGCACTTTCTCGTGCTGTAGCGAAGGATATCGATGCCGCTGCAGAAGCGTTAAAAGTCGCTGAGCAGTTCCGTATTCACACCTTCATTTCTACATCAACGGTTCACGTGCAAGATAAATTACGCCGTAGCTACGACGATGTTGTCGATATGGCAGTAAAAGCGGTAAAGCATGCGCGCAACTACACAGACGATGTTGAGTTCTCTTGTGAAGATGCAGGTCGTACGCCTATCGATAACCTATGTCGTATGGTTGAAGCGGCAATCAACGCGGGCGCGAAAACCATCAACATTCCAGACACAGTGGGCTACACAGTACCTAACGAGTTTGGTGGCATTATCAAAACGCTATTTGATCGCGTTCCAAACATCGACCAAGCAATCATCTCTGTTCACTGTCACGATGACTTGGGTATGTCGGTTGCTAACTCAATTGCTGCGGTACAAGCCGGTGCTCGTCAAGTTGAAGGTACTATTAACGGTATCGGTGAACGTGCGGGCAACTGTTCTTTAGAAGAAATCGCAATGATCATCAAAACTCGCCAAGAGTTACTAGGTGTTCATACTGGTTTGGATCATCAAGAGATTCACCGTACCAGTAAGTTGGTTAGCCAGCTTTGCCACATGCCAATTCAAGACAACAAAGCAATCGTCGGTGCTAACGCATTCAGCCACTCTTCAGGTATCCACCAAGACGGCATGCTTAAGAACAAGAACACTTACGAGATCATGACTCCTGAGTCTATTGGCTTGAAAAACAAAGCATTGAACCTAACCAGCCGCAGTGGTCGTGCAGCCGTTAAGAGCCACATGGACGCAATGGGCTACAAAGACAATGAGTACAACCTAGATTCATTGTACGAAGACTTTTTGAAACTGGCTGACCGTAAAGGCCAAGTATTCGATTACGACCTAGAAGCACTAATGCACTTCGCAAATCTACGTGACGAAGATGACTTCTATAAACTTAACTACCTAAGCGTACAATCTGGTAGTGTTATGTCTACCACCAGCATCAAGCTGCAATGTGGTGATGAAGAGAAATGCGAAGCGGCTGTCGGTAACGGCCCGGTTGATGCTTTATACCAATGTATCTACCGCTTAACGGGTTACGAAATTGCATTGGATAAATTCGACCTTACCGCGAAAGGTGAAGGCGAAGATGGCTTAGGCCAAGCTGATATTATTGCGAACTACAAAGGCCGCAAGTACCACGGTACAGGCGTTTCAACGGATATCGTTGAGGCCTCTGGTCAGGCGCTACTGCACGTTATTAATAGCATTCAACGCGCAGACACCATTGCTGAAATGAAACAGCAAAGAATCGCAACAGTTTAAACACCCAATAACAGAGCCCTAGAGCCGATGTTATTGGCTTTAGGGACAAAATTTAAAACGAGCTAAATAGCTCAGTAACAAAGAATTAAAGGATTAACATGACTGATAAATCATACAAAATTGCCGTACTACCTGGTGATGGCATTGGCCCAGAAGTAATGCAACAAGCGCATAAAGTGCTAGACGCGATCGAAAAGAAGCACGCGATTAGCTTTTCTCGCGAAGAGTATGATGTTGGTGGTATTGCAATTGATAACCACGGCTGTCCACTTCCAGAAGCAACAGTCACTGGCTGTGAAGAATCTGACGCAGTACTTTTTGGTTCTGTTGGCGGTCCTAAATGGGAACACCTTCCACCGAACGACCAACCAGAGCGTGGTGCCCTACTTCCTCTACGTAAACACTTCCAACTGTTCTGTAACCTACGTCCAGCTCAAATCCATAAAGGTCTAGAGTCTTTCTCTCCTTTACGTGCTGACATCTCAGGTAACGGTTTCGACATCGTGGTAGTCCGTGAGCTAACAGGCGGTATCTACTTCGGCCAACCTAAAGGCCGTGAAGGCGAAGGCGCAACTGAAAAAGCTTTTGATACAGAGGTTTACCACCGCTACGAAATCGAACGTATTGCAAAGATTGCGTTTGAATCGGCACGCCTACGTAACAAAAACGTTTACTCAATCGATAAAGCGAACGTTCTACAGAGCTCTATCCTATGGCGTGAAGTCGTTGAAGAGATCGCAAAAGATTACCCAGATGTAACGCTAAACCACATGTACATCGACAACGCGACCATGCAGCTAATCAAAGACCCATCTCAGTTTGACGTAATGCTATGTTCAAACATCTTTGGTGACATCATCTCTGATGAATGCGCAATGATCACTGGCTCTATGGGTATGCTTCCTTCTGCAAGTTTAAATGAAAGCAACTTCGGCCTATACGAACCAGCAGGTGGCAGCGCACCAGATATCGCAGGTAAGAACATCGCAAACCCAGTCGCGCAAATCCTTTCTGCAGCCCTAATGCTTCGTTACAGCCTAGGCGAAGAAGCGGCAGCACAAGACATCGAAGCAGCGGTTTCTAAAGCACTTTCTGCAGGCGAGCTAACGGCAGACCTTGCTGGAAAAAACCAAGCGCTGACTACCTCTGAAATGGGTGACAAGATCGCTGAGTACATCTTAGCTTCATAAGCTAAAGGCTCCGATTAGAAGCAAGTACATAAGAATAATATCAAGCCAAGTCAGCGTAAACCGCATGACTTGGCTCGAAACAAACACTGGGACTGATGCTCCCAAGGAAGAAAAGCTATGTCGACAAACCAGCACGCAAAAACCTTATACGAAAAAGTTTATGACGCTCACGTTGCGGTTGCAGCGAAGGGCGAAACACCAATTCTTTATATCGATCGTCACTTAGTTCACGAAGTAACGTCACCTCAAGCCTTTGATGGCCTACGTGAGAAAGGCCGCAAAGTTCGCCAAGTTGGCAAGACTTTCGCGACCATGGATCACAACGTATCGACACAAACTAAAGACATCAACGCTTCTGGTGAGATGGCTCGTATCCAAATGGAAACGCTATCGAAGAACTGTGAAGAGTTTGGTGTCACGCTTTACGATCTAAACCACAAATACCAAGGTATTGTGCACGTAATGGGTCCTGAGCTAGGTATTACGCTACCGGGCATGACCATCGTATGTGGTGACTCGCACACGGCTACACACGGTGCATTTGGTTCACTAGCATTTGGTATCGGTACTTCAGAAGTGGAACACGTTCTAGCTACGCAAACGCTAAAACAAGCTCGCGCTAAAACCATGAAGATCGAAGTAAAAGGCAAGGTTACTCCTGGCATCACTGCAAAAGACATCGTGCTAGCGATCATCGGTAAAACAACGGCTGCTGGCGGTACTGGCTACGTAGTTGAATTCTGTGGTGAGGCAATTACCGACCTTACGATGGAAGGTCGTATGACAGTATGTAACATGGCAATCGAGCTTGGCGCTAAAGCAGGCTTAATCGCTCCAGATGCAACGACATACGAGTACATCAAAGGTCGCAAGTTCTCTCCAGAAGGCGAAGACCTAGAAGCAGCAATCGAATACTGGGATACGTTAAAAACCGATGCTGATGCAGAATTCGATGCAGTTGTTACATTAGAAGCGGCAGACATCAAACCACAAGTCACTTGGGGTACCAACCCAGGTCAGGTTATCTCAGTAGACACACCAATCCCTGCACCAGAAAGCTTCGCAGACCCTGTAGAAAAAGCATCAGCTGAAAAAGCGCTGGCTTACATGGGTCTTGAAGCCGGTAAATCTCTATCTGATTACAACGTAGATAAAGTGTTCGTGGGTTCTTGTACTAACTCTCGTATCGAAGATATGCGCGCAGCCGCTGCGGTAGCGAAAGGCCGCCAAGTAGCGAAACATGTTCAAGCATTGATCGTTCCGGGCTCAGAGCAAGTTAAAGCACAAGCAGAAGCTGAAGGTTTAGATGTAATCTTTAAAGAAGCAGGCTTTGAATGGCGTTTACCGGGTTGCTCTATGTGTCTTGCGATGAACAACGACCGTCTAGGTCCACAAGAGCGCTGTGCTTCTACATCAAACCGTAACTTTGAAGGTCGCCAAGGCCGTGATGGTCGTACGCACCTAGTTAGCCCAGCAATGGCAGCCGCAGCGGCTATCGCTGGTCACTTTGTCGATATTCGTGAACTTTAATTAGAGGATTTAACATGTCAGGTTTTCAACAACACACCGGATTAGTCGTTCCTCTAGATACGGCCAACATCGATACTGATGCGATCATTCCAAAGCAGTTTCTACAGAAAGTAAACCGCATCGGTTTTGGTAAGCACTTGTTCCACGATTGGCGCTTCCTAGACGATGCAGGCCAACAGCCAAACCCTGATTTTGTAATGAACGAAGCTCGCTACCAAGGCGCTTCAATTCTTTTAGCTCGTGAAAACTTCGGTTGTGGTTCATCTCGTGAACACGCACCGTGGGCGCTTGCCGATTACGGTATCCAAGTAATGATCGCACCAAGCTTTGCCGACATTTTCTACGGTAACTCGATCAACAACCAAATGGTGCCAGTTCGATTGACTGAGCAAGAAGTGGATGAGCTATTCCAATTCGTTGAAGCGAATGAAGGTGCAGAAATTACGGTTGATCTAGAAGCAATGAAAGTCAGCGCGAACGGCAAAGAGTACTCGTTTGAAATTGATGAGTTCCGTCGTCACTGCTTACTGAATGGCCTAGATAACATCGGCCTAACACTTCAACACGCCGATAAGATTTCAGAGTTTGAAGCTAAGATTCCTAGCTTCCTAAAATAATGAGACGTTTCTGAATAAATCTAAAGGTTGGCCAAGTGCCAACCTTTTTTATTTGGCTAAGCTTTTAACTTAACTTCATATGTTTATTTAAATGAAGAGCAATGAAAGAAAATGGTAAGCCTTAAGGTCTTAGTAGTCAGTCATCAGGAGAATGCCATGAAACAACTACTTTTTATTGTCAGCCTACTTTTCTCAACCTTAGCTTGGTCTGCGCCTAAATCCGATCTTTGGCCATACTGGAAGCAAAGCGACGAAACCAACCTAGAACAGGTATCTCATCAAGATTGGCAGCAATTCCTCGATAGCTACTTGGTTAAACAGGGGCAAAATACGTTAGTTAGCTATAAAGCGGTGAACACTGCCGATAAGACCAAACTTAAGCAATACATCAAGCAACTCGAACAGGTGAATCCGCTCAACTATTCAAAAGCGGAGCAGTATGCCTACTGGGTTAATCTATATAACGCCGTGACTGTCGATTTGATTCTTGATGCCTACCCGATCAAATCCATAACTAAACTTGGCGGACTGTTTAGTTTCGGTCCGTGGGGAGATGATGTGGTAGTCGTTAATGGGAAATCACTGACACTCAATGACATTGAACACCGAATCCTAAGACCAATTTGGCAAGATCCTCGCACGCATTATGCAGTGAACTGTGCCAGCCTAGGTTGCCCTAACTTACAACCTGACGCTTTTACCTCTAAAAATACTGAAGCCTTGCTAGAGCAAGCTGCAACTGAGTTTGTAAGCAGTGACAAAGGCGTGATGGTTACAAACAATAAGCTTCAACTATCATCGATTTACGAATGGTTTGCTGTGGATTTTGGTACGAAGAAACAGCTTATTCAGCACTTAGAACAATATCGAATTGAAGCAGTAACCAATACTCAAAACATCAGTTATGAATACGATTGGTCGCTCAACCAAGCAAACTAGCTCTAAGGCTAAAGTTGATCACTAAAGTAAAAAAGAGGCGAGAGGTTTTTATTAACCTCTAGCCTCTTCTCAATTCTTTGACCGTATTTCTACAATTAAAAGCTTGAGCTCGGTTGCTGCAAGAACTCAATCTCTTCGGGAGTCGAAGCTCGCCCTAACACCTCATTACGGTGCGGATAGCGACCAAATCGCTCAATGATAACCTTGTGCTTAAACTCAAAGTCCAGATTATGCTCTAATCCCGTTTGAGAAAAGAGTTCCACGGCTTGTTCATGGACTAACAAAGATTCACTGTGCATATAAGGCATATACAGGAAGCTTTTCTGTTGCTCGTTAAGCTGGTGATCAAAACCACCCGCTACCGCCTCTTGGGCTAGAGCCAACGCCATCGGATCAGCAGAAAATGCTGTCGGACTTTTTCTACCAATATTTCGAGAAAACTGATCAAGTACGATAATCTCAGCCAATCGTCCTTGCGCAGTTTGGCGCCACTCAAATAGCTCGCCTTGAATGGCTGCTTTATGCAATTCAGAAAATCGAGACTCTATCAAAGTGTCAATCTCGGCGCCGCCAGTAAACCAATCTTTAGGCGTCAACTCATCGAACCAAAACTCTAGAACATCCTGATACGTTACCGTCATATAATTCCCTTTAATAAAAAACCGAGTAACTTTGTTATTACTCGGTTTAGTGTTCAATTACTTAAAACCTTTTACTTTCTTTATCAGGTCATAAGCATTCTGAATTTCTTGCGATTTCTCTTTCGCAACATTCATCATCTCAGGCGGTAAGCCCTTCGCCATCAGTTTATCTGGGTGATGTTCATTCATCAGCTTGCGGTAGGCTTTCTTCACCTCTTTACCGTCAGCACTTTCACTCACACCAAGAACCTTATATGCGTCGCCAAGTTGGTTCTGTTGCGAAGCCTGTTGCCAACCTGATGATTGCCCATGCCCCTGATGGCCACCAAAGCTTCCACCTTGCTGTTGGAAACGGAACGCAGCTTCTTGCATCTGCAAGCGGCGTTCTAGTTGTGCTGCCGAAAACCCAAGCCCTTGCGCTATTTTATGCAGAACTTGACGTTCACTCGGGTGCAAACTTCCATCCGCAAATGCGGCAGATACCTGAAGCTCTAGAAAGAACTGCAGAAGATCAAAACGACCACCCGATGAGATTTTAACTCGCTCAAGTACGTCGTTCAGAGGGAAGTCGCTCTCTTTGCCGTCACGGAATGCATCTTGCGCTGCTTTACGCTGTTCGCCATGCAGGTTCATACGCTCCATCATGGTAGAAGCGAGTTGAATCTCTTCTGGCGTTACCTGCCCTTTCGCTTTAGCAACGTGCCCCATAACCGCAAAAGCGGATTTAAAAAACTCGTTCTGTCTTTCTGCTTGGCTTGGACCTCGACCAAAACCAAAACCAGAGCTATTGAAGCCTGATTGGTTCAATCCGCGAGCTTTATCGAATTGGTGTCCTAAAAACAGACCAAAAACTAAACCGAGTGGCCCTCCAAATAAAAAGCCAAAAAACGCGCCCAAAATTTTGCCAAATATTTGCATTATGTGTTCTCTATCTATGAATTTTATCTGAGTAATGCTGTCTGATGATGCTGAATGCTATTATTTCCTTTATCATAAGGAAAATGCTTTATTAATTGGATTGATACTAGATCAACCCTTCATCTAGTGACACAGGATAGTTCAACTTCATGCAATCTTTTTCCCGCACCTTGTTAGCCGCGTCTATAAGTACGGCGTTATACGTGTCGACAACTCAAGCTGAAACAATCACCGATAGTAGTGTGCAGGAAATGCCCTCTATAGATCAATGCTTGATCGAGCCCGCTGCAGAAAACGAGACACAGCTACCCGCTCATGTTGAGTCAGATCGCTTAGAAGCTATCAATGGTGACAAAGCAATATATTCAGGTGACGTAGTCGTTACGCAAGGGAACAAGACCATCCTTGCCGATAACGTAACCCTGCACCAACAAGAAAATATCGTTGTAGCTGAAGGCAACGTAAACTTTAGTGATGGTCAAATCAAATCTATCTCAGACAGAGCGACCAATAATCTGACTACAGATGAAATGACGCTTGAGAACACCGATTACGAATTCCTTTGCGAGCCCGGTCGCGGAGATGCTGTTTATATAGCAAAAACAGGTAAAGCGGTTTATGAGATTGAAGATGGCTCCATTACCTCTTGCCCTATCGGCGATAATGCTTGGCGTCTAAGAGCATCGAGCATCAGTGTCGACCAAGACGAAGAACAAGCCACTTTTTATAATCCACGTTTTGAAATCCAAAGTGTTCCCGTCTTTTACTTACCTTACTTAACAGTACCGGTGGGTGATACACGTAAAACCGGTTTCTTGTACCCAACAGTTTCGTATGGTTCAAGCGATGGTTTTGAAGCTGAAATTCCTGTTTATTGGAACTTAGCACCAGACTACGATTTGGAAACTACCTTCAAGTACATGCAAGAACGTGGCACTCAACTTAATAGTAAATTCCGTTACTTGAGCGATTTTGGCTCAGGTAGTATCGAGTCTGAATATTTGCCGGATGACAAAAAATACTCAGAAAAAGGTGACCGTTGGGGTGCTCAACTCCAACATTCAGGGATATTCCAGCAATCGTGGTTGTTTGAAGTCGACTATTCAAAAGTCAGTGATATTGATTACTTTACCGATCTAAGTTCTGGTATTGGTAACCGTGAAGATGGCCAACTACTTCAGGAAGGCCGAGCGACATACCGTTCCCAAAACTGGGATGCATCGGTACTTGTTCGAGATTTCCAAGTTCTGACTACAAGCAATAACCTACCTTACCGCCTAATGCCACAGCTAGAGTACAATTACTATGCTCCTGAAGTGATGGAGTATTTAGATTTCGACATGATCAGTCATGTCTCAATATTTGATACCGACGCTGCAGGTAAACCATCTGCGAACCGTATTCACGTGGAACCTGGCATTACCATTCCTGTAGGCAATACTTGGGGTACTTGGACAACAGAAGCTCGACTACTTGGTACTTACTATCAACAAGACCTTGATGGCGTTGATACAGGTGCGGGTTCTGATTATGAAGGCTTAGAAGAATCGGTAAGCCGAGTTATTCCAGAGTTTAGAAGCCACGCAGGTATCGTTCTTGAACGTGATACAAAAATTGTGGGCAATTACACTCAAACACTCGAACCTCAAGTTCAGTATCTTTACGTACCAGAAGAAGATCAAAGTGACATTGGTCTTTACGATACGACACTACTGCAGACCGATTACTACGGCCTATTTAGAAGCCGTAAATACAGTGGTGTAGACCGCATTGCGTCAGCAAATCAAATTAGCTATGGCGCATCATCTCGCTTTTTTGATGATGAGTACCGAGAGCGCTTAAACATATCTTTTGGTCAAATTTTCTATTTTGATAAAGATACAAAACAGACTTTAGACAACGACGACTCTAATAAGAAAACTAATTATTCGTCTTGGGCTATTGAAATGGATTTCAACTACGATGATTACCTTTTCTACCATGGCGGTGTGCAATACGACATTGATTCATCTTCGATGCAACTTGCTAACAGTACCATTGAGTACCGTTTTGCCGGCGGCTATATACAAACCAACTACCGCTATGTAACAGAAGAGTACATAAATGAAACTGTAGATTTTGACGTATCATCCATAACTAGAGATGGTATCTCACAAGCAGGCTTACTTGGTGCTTACCAGATTTCGCGGAAGTGGAATGCCAGTGCTCAATATTTCTATGATTTAACCACACAAGAAAATCTAGAATGGTTGGCTCGCTTGAACTATAAATCCGATTGTTGGTATATCGGATTTACGTATAGTAACCAGCTGACAAATAACATTAGTGATCCAAATGTCACGCCTGAATATGAAAATAACTTTGGTGTGAATTTCGGTATTATCGGCTTTGGTACTAACTTAGGCTCTGATTCAGGCGCTGTTGGGGATAGCAGTTCTGATAACTCATTGAGCTACGGTCGCCCATTCTTCTTAAACAACTAATTTTCTTTACTGATAAGAAATCAGTAAATTTAAAGGATTACACATGACATTGTGGAAACGCACATTAATTGCTATTGCAGCGACTTGTACTTTATCAACAAGCTTTGCAGCACCGGTTGAGCTAGACAGCGTAAAAGTTATCGTTAACGAAGGCGTTATCTTACAAAGCGACATCGATGCTTCGATGAAGACACTGCGTGCCAACGCAAAAAAAAGCGGTCAAACACTGCCATCGCAAGATGTGCTCAATGAGCAAGTACTAGAAAAACTGATCATCGATACTATTCAAACTCAAGAAGCAGAACGTATCGGTGTTCGTATTGATGATGCTCGACTTGATCAAGCAATTGAAGGTATCGCTAAAGACAACAACCAAACGGTAGAACAACTTACCGCATCGGTTGCTGAAGAAGGCCTTAGCTACAATGCATTTCGAGAGCAAGTAAGAAAAGAGATTGCAGCAAGTGAAGCTCGTAACGCCTTAGTTCGTCGCCGTATCAATATTCTTCCTGCGGAAGTTGATAACCTAGCAGATATCTTAGCGCAAGAGACTAACGCGACCGTTCAATATAAAATTGGCCACATTCAACTGCGCTTTAATGATGACCAAACCAAAGAAGAGTTAGAAGCTCAAGCTACTGAACTGGTTGAAGAACTGAACTCAGGCAAAGATTTCAGCACCATGGCATATACTTACTCTAAGGGTCCTAAAGCGCTGCAAGGTGGTGATTGGGGTTGGATGCGTAAAGAAGAGATGCCAACCATTTTTGCTGACCAGATCAAAATGCAAAATAAAGGCAGCATCATCGGTCCTTTCCGTAGCGGTGTAGGTTTCCACATTCTAAAAATTGAAGATGTGAAAGGCTTAGAAACCGTAGCAGTAACGGAAGTGAATGCTCGTCATATCTTGATTAAGCCAACCGTAATCTTGAGTGACGATGGCGCGAAAGAACAACTTGAAGAGATCACGCGCCGCGTAAACACAGGTGAAGCGAGCTTTGGCGACCTTGCACAGCAATACAGCCAAGATCCAGGTTCTGCAGTACAAGATGGTGAGCTAGGCTACCAAACACCAGATTTGTATGTACCAGAATTCAAACACCAAGTAGAAACGCTACCAGAAGGCAAAATCAGTGCGCCATTCAAAACCGTACACGGTTGGCACATTGTTGAAGTACTAGACCGTCGCGAAGTCGACCGTACCGATTCAGCTTTGAAAAACAAAGCTTACCAAATTCTATTTAACCGTAAATTCAACGAAGAAGCTGGTGCTTGGCTACAAGAAGTAAGAGCAAGTGCCTTTGTTGAGATGGTTGAGGACGACCAAGATGACAACAACTAAACGTATTGTCATAACCGCAGGTGAACCAGCAGGGATAGGCCCAGATTTAACTTTGGCTCTATCTCAAGAAAGTTGGCCTCATCAACTCGTGGTTTGTGCTGATAAAACACTGCTATCCGAGCGAGCTAAAATTCTTGGTATCGAAGTCGATCTTCTGGACTACGATGCAAATGCAGCTAAGCAACCGCAACGCGCTGGCACACTGGTAGTGAAACACGTTCCACTTGCTGAAACGGCAGTTGCAGGTCAACTCAATGAGGCTAATGGTCATTACGTATTAAATACTTTAGAAACCGCAGCAATTGGCTGTATGAATGATGAATTTGATGCTATTGTCACCGGCCCCGTTCACAAGGGTGTAATTAACCGAGCTGGCGTTGCTTTTAGCGGCCATACCGAGTTCTTTGCAGAGAAGTCCAATACACCACTGGTGGTGATGATGTTGGCAACTGAAGGGCTGCGTGTTGCGCTAGTAACAACGCACATCCCACTAGCTTATGTATCTCAAGCTGTGACCGAAGACAGATTAGAGCAAATTATTGCTATTCTAAATAAAGACTTGGTTGAAAAATTTGCTATTGAGAAACCAACTATCTATGTGTGTGGCTTGAATCCACATGCTGGTGAAGATGGTTGTTTAGGGCGTGAAGAGATTGAAACTATCACCCCGACGCTAGAAAAAATTCGCCAAAAAGATGGCATCAATTTAGTTGGCCCATTACCAGCAGACACCATCTTTAATGAAAAATATTTGCAAGATGCAGATGCTGTTTTAGGTATGTATCACGACCAAGTACTCCCGGTATTGAAATACAAAGGGTTTGGTCGCTCAGTGAACATCACGCTTGGCTTACCGTTTATTCGCACATCAGTCGACCACGGTACCGCCTTAGACTTGGCAGGGAAAGGCCAAGCCGATACAGGGAGCTTTAGAACAGCGCTCACGCACGCCATTGAATTAGTAGAGAAAAAGCAATGAGAAATGATGTCCACTTAGGGCACAAAGCGCGTAAACGTTTTGGTCAAAACTTCCTTAACGATCCATACATTATTGATGGCATCGTATCGAGTATTAACCCACTACCAGGTCAAAACTTGGTAGAGATCGGTCCTGGTCTAGGCGCAATTACTGAGCCTGTGGGTAAGCTTGTCGATAAATTTACTGTTATCGAATTGGATAGAGACCTTGCAGAACGTCTTCGTAACCATCCAGATCTTGCGGACAAGCTAACGATCCGTGAAGGCGATGCGATGAAGTTCGATTTCCAAGAACTGGTTAAGCCAAACAATAAGCTACGCATCTTTGGTAACTTGCCATATAACATCTCTACACCATTGATGTTCCACCTTTTTGAATTCCATAAAGACGTGCAAGACATGCACTTTATGCTTCAAAAAGAAGTGGTTAACCGTCTAGCTGCTGGCCCTGGCAGTAAAGCTTACGGTCGTCTTACTGTAATGGCTCAATACTACTGTAAAGTAACGCCTGTGTTAGAAGTTCCACCAACGGCCTTCGTTCCGCCACCGAAAGTAGACTCAGCAGTCGTGCGCCTACAGCCATACGAAGTGCTGCCTTATCCGGCAAAAGATCTGAAATGGCTAGATCGCGTATGTCGTGAAGGCTTTAACCAACGTCGTAAAACAGTTCGTAACTGCTACAAGAGCTTAATCGATAAGGAAGTGCTTGAAGAGCTAGGTATCAACCCAAGCATGCGTCCTGAGAACTTAACGCTCGAGCAGTTTGTCGACATGGCAAACTGGTTGTACGACAGTCATAACGCTGACAAATAAATAAAAAAGGCTCCTACACTTCGGTTAGGAGCCTTTTTTATGTAATACTTTAATTACATTAAGTATATCAACAACAAAAGGTGCGAATATGGATATATCTACGCCTTGTATCAAATGCCAGGTTCACTCTAAGTACATAGAAGAACAATCTGAGCCAACGAAGAATCGTTATGTCTTCGCCTACATTATTACCATCAAAAATCTAAGTAAAACAACGGTGCAACTTATGTCTCGCCGCTGGTTAATTACCGACTCTAACGGCAAGCAGCTCACCATTGAGGGTGATGGTGTAGTTGGTCAACAACCCGTGATTGAAGCCAACGACGAGTACACCTACACAAGTGGTACGGTCATCGAAACCCCTGTTGGCGTTATGCAAGGTCACTATGTGATGACCGATAACAAGGGCATTGATTTTATTACCGAAGTTGACCCATTCAGACTCGCAATCCCTAATATTCTTAATTAGCCGTACATCCGTATCTATAGGAAATTATTGTGTCGAATTATATTGTCGGAGACATCCAAGGGTGCTTCGACGAACTTCAATTACTGCTTGAAACCATCAACTTTGATAAACACCAAGATACTTTATGGGTCGCTGGAGACTTAGTTGCTCGAGGCCCTAAATCATTGGAGACGCTACGCTTTATTCGTAGCCTTGGTGACGCAGCTAAGGTTGTATTAGGCAACCACGACTTACATCTTCTGGCGGTGTCCTTAGGACTATTTCCAGCGAAACCAAAAGATAAGACTCAAGCGATTCTTGATGCTGAAGATCGTGAACTGCTAATCGAATGGTTAAGACAACAGCCTTTGCTTCAAGAACACCCAGAGTTCGTGATGTGCCATGCGGGTATCTCACCGCAGTGGAATCTAGAAAGAGCACGTGTTGAAAATCGAGAGATCGTATCCTTGTTAAAGTCCGATAAATGGCAATGGCTAATCGAAAACATGTACAGCAACGCGCCTGATTTATGGCATCAGGATTTACATGATATTGAGCGCTATCGCTATGCGATCAATAGCCTGACAAGAATGCGTTTCTGTTTTGAAGATGGCCGTCTCGACATGGCATGTAAGCTACCACCGAATGAGATTACCGATGAACCATTAGTGCCATGGTTTGACCTTCCGCAACGCATAAAGCTCGATAAAACCGTTGTTTTTGGACACTGGGCTGCGCTTGAAGGCTATAACGGAAAAGACGTAATTGGACTTGATACTGGATGCGTCTGGGGAGGTGAATTGACAATTCTTCGCTGGGAAGATAAACAGTTTTTCACTCAGAAAGCGCTATAAAGATACGAGAAACTTGCGCTACCTTGGTAGGGTAACGCAAGCATTTTTCAGAGACTAGCTATTGATAACCACAGTTAACGCTCGAGAATCACAAACTCCATGTTGTGTTTGTTTTTCTCGTCAGCTTGATAGCTCTCGTTAAAGCTCTGCTTCCAACCTTCACCCCAGTCAGGAAATTGTGTATCTCCATCGACGGCGAAATCGATGTAAGTCAGATACAACTTGTCCGCTTTAGGTAAGCAGCTCTCATAAATAGAGCCGCCACCAATGATCATCACCTCTTCAACATCACTGAGTAGCTCTAGAGCCTGTTCAATAGAAGTTACCGTCGTTACACCTTCAATCTTTAAACTCTCATCACGGCTGATTACGACATTCAACCGACCCGGCAAAGGGCGTCCAATAGAATCGTAGGTCTTACGTCCCATCACGACTGGTTTACCCATAGTCGAGCGTTTAAACCATGCAAAATCCGCAGGTAAATGCCAAGGCATCTGATTGTCTTTACCAATTATACGGTTGTTTGCCATTGCCGCTATCATGCTGATGATCATAAATCGAAAGTCCTGTCCCTAAAAAGAAAATTAACGCTAAACGATAGGTCTACGGCGATAGAATAACAGCCCTGGCACAGCTAAGCCAACCGCCAACCCTGCGATAATGAACATCGATTTTAAAAAGTTCTCCATCAACATTGCCAACAACTCAGGCGTGTAGCCTGCCCTGTTAATCTCCACCATCGCAATCATCGCCTTGAAGGCGAACACACCTGGCACCATAGGAATTAGAGCTGCAACCGTAAACACCTTCGGATGTGCTAACAGTTTATGTGACCAATGAACCCCTATCATACCAACCACGGTTGCGGCGAAGAACGTCGCCCATTCGATTGGAATACCAAAGTGCATCATCAGATACCGGCTACCATGACCGATAGAACCACCGAGTGCACAATAAATTAAAGCACGTTGCGGAACGTTAAACACCAATGCAAACCCAACCGCAGGAATAGCGGCGAAAAACATATCGTTGAGCAGACCTAAAAACAGTTCGAAAATACTCATTAGCTTGCCCACCCCCAAACATCTGATAGACTCATCGCCGCGACAATGCCCAAGCTCGTCGCCAGAGTTAATAAGCTGGCCATGGTAAAGCGCGCTAACCCCATATTAATATGGCCTTTAAGCATATCAGCGACGGAGTTAATCAGAGGAAAACCAGGTACTAACATTAATACAGATGAAGCCATCACGATCGTGGGTTGGCCGCCAATATTGTAAAGTACGGCTTGAGCTGAAATGGTCGTGGTAACGAATGCTGTGATAGCAAAGTTTAATAGCGGATTGAAATGGCGGTGCCCAATCTCTTGCCTGACGATCATACCGCAAGCTGAAGCAATAAAAGTCATCATGAAGACTTGCCAGTCTCCGCCCGCAAGGTGGCTAAAAGAGGCGCACGACAACCCTATCATCACAACCACTAACCAACGGTTGTAGCGCTCGGGGCTGATGTTTTGAATCTTTTTATACGCCAAATCATAATCGAGAATTCCCTTCTCCATCATGATGCAAATGCGTTGAATGTCGGTGATAACCTGCATGTTAATGCCACGATCAGCACAACTTCGAGTAGTGGTAATACAGTGATCATCCATTACGGTAGTTACAACAAGCGCATTGGCTGACAGTGCGACTTCAACCTCATTCACCCCACAAGCAATACCGATGCGACGCATGATATCGCCGACCAGTGTGCTCTCTGCCCCGTGCGCCAATAACATTTGTCCTGATTGAGCGACGAGTCTTGAGATCGCTCTTTGCTTTGATGCCATGATTTCCTTCCCATAGGCGTTAATTATCTAAAGATAAATTTTGCATAAAAAACAGTAAGACGTCATGATTTAGATACAAAAAAACCGCAATTTTCATTGCGGTTTAATAAAACTATCAGTGTACTTGTAAGAAGCGACCGATGCGTTATGAGAAACTAAGAGGATTAGTCACGAACATAGATAACATGGCCGTCATCCTCTTCGTCATCCCAATCGTCCCAATCGTCGTCATCTTCAGTAACGACATTCTTACCGCTCATCGCATCTTTATGGTAGTCATCCCACATAAAGTCTACTTTTTCTTCTTCTTCAACTTCTACAACTTCACGAGGTAGGTTTTCCATAAACTCACCTAGTTTGAAGCAAAGATCTTTGGTGCCGATTTTATTCACAGCAGAGATCTTGAAGTACTCGCCTTCCCAGCCCAAAGCATCGATGATTTCTTGAATCTTTTCGTCTGCTTCGTCTTCTGGCATTAGGTCAACTTTATTGAACACTAACCAGCGAGGTTTTTGTGAAACTTTTTCACTGTATTGCTCAAGCTCATCGATGATCGTTAGTGCATTCTGAATAGGATCAGATTGATCGATCGGCATAATGTCGATCATATGCAGAAGAACACGACAACGCTCAAGGTGCTTAAGGAATCGGATACCAAGGCCAGCGCCATCAGCTGCGCCTTCGATTAGTCCTGGGATATCGGCAACAACGAAGCTCTTTTCAGGGACAACACTTACCACACCCAAGCTTGGGATCAAAGTAGTGAACGGGTAATCAGCCACTTTTGGTTTCGCAGCAGATACTGAACGAATAAAAGTAGATTTACCTGCGTTTGGTAGGCCAAGCATACCAACGTCAGCTAATAGAAGAAGCTCTAAACGCAGTTCACGAACTTCGCCTTTAGTACCCATTGTCTTTTGACGAGGAGCGCGGTTAACAGACGATTTAAAACGTGTGTTACCAAGACCGTGCCAACCACCTTTACCAACCATTACTTTCTTGCCGTGTTCAGCAACTTCAGCAACGATTTCGTTGGTGTGGATATCAACTGCACGCGTACCAACTGGTACTTTCAGCGTAATGTCTTTACCACGTTTACCAGTACAGTTACCGCCGCGACCATTCTCGCCACGCTCTGCATTGTAAAAACGTTGGAAACGGTAATCGATCAGTGTGTTTAAGTTCTCATCCGCTTGGATGTAAACATCACCGCCGTCACCACCGTCGCCGCCATCAGGACCACCTTTAGCGACGAATTTTTCGCGCCAAAAGCTAACTGTACCATTACCGCCATCACCGGCTTCTATTTTTACTACCGCTTCATCAACGAATTTCATTTTTTAACTCCGCACTTACGTTGCGTTACCACTCATCAAGGAGTGATATAAATTCTAGCAGATCCGTGTTTAGATCGATCACCTAAGATCTAGGCCGACCTGCAACCAAGGAACAAATAAGGAGAGGTTCTTTGCTTCTTATTTCTTAAAAACAAACGGCTTCTTAAAAACTAATCTGTTTATCAAAAAATAAAACGGCTTCTCAAAACCAAAACAAGAGCGTCTGCTTTTTTATTCTTGCTATAAATAAAAAACCCTGCCGAATCGGCAGGGCTTTTGAATTCAGCTTGAAAGCTAATAAAATAATCTAGTTAAAGATTAAATTACTCAGCTTCGATGCTTACAAACTTACGGTTTTTAGGACCTTTAACAGCAAATTTCACTTTACCTTCAGTAAGAGCGAAAAGAGTGTGGTCTTTACCGATGCCAACGTTTGTGCCAGCGTGGAACTTAGTACCACGTTGACGAACGATGATGTTACCTGCAAGAACAGATTCACCACCAAAACGCTTAACACCAAGACGTTTGCTTTCTGAATCGCGGCCGTTATTAGTAGAACCGCCAGCTTTTTTATGTGCCATTGTTAAACTCTCCTAATACTTAAGCGTTAATGCCAGTGATTTTCACTTCAGTGAACCACTGACGGTGACCAGCTTGCTTACGCGAGTGCTTACGACGACGGAACTTAACGATTTTTACTTTATCGCCACGACCGTGTTGTACTACTTCTGCAGTAACCTTGCCACCTTCAACAAGAGGTGCACCAACAGCGATTTCTTCGCCGTTAGCAACAAGAAGAACTTTATCAAATTCAACAGTTGCACCAGTTTCAACGTCTAATTTCTCTAAACGAAGTGTTTGACCTTCGCTTACTCGGTGTTGTTTGCCACCAGATTGGAAAACAGCGTACATATTTTACTCCGCTTTTTCCGCACAGCCTATGGTTGTTAATTGTACAACTCGGGTGTGCGCTAAACTAATCAATAGGGCGCAGATTCTACGGGAATCATGGCGCTATGACAAGTCATATTTTTAAAAAATTGGCGAAAACCTGTTCGCCAAAGAAAAGTGTGGCAATCATGCCCTTTAGCGATGTATTAATCAACGTTTTTTAGTGTATTATTCAACAATTGAATACAACGTATAAGCCTTACAGGGTCTAACTTCAGCCGGATGAACAATGGATTTTAAAGCTATCCAAACGCTTACTGCCAATGATATGGCAAAAGTGAATGAAACAATTCAAGCCCAACTTAATTCTGACGTAAGTTTAATCAACCAGCTTGGTTTTTATATCGTTAGCGGTGGTGGAAAGCGCCTACGCCCTTTGCTTGCTCTTTTATCTGCCCGCGCACTTGGTTACCAAGGTGAAGCTCATATCACCTCTGCAGCCTTTATCGAGTTTATTCACACCGCAACCCTGCTTCATGACGACGTTGTCGACGAATCGGACATGAGACGTGGTAAAGCGACGGCCAATGCCGCTTTTGGTAATGCCGCTAGCGTTTTGGTGGGTGACTTTATCTACACACGCTCATTCCAAATGATGACAACGCTAGGATCCTTAAAGATCCTTGAGTTAATGAGTGAAGCGGTAAACGTGATTGCCGAGGGTGAAGTTCAACAATTAATGAACTGCAATAACCCAGACACCACAGAAGAAAGCTACATGCAGGTGATCTACTCTAAGACTGCTCGTTTGTTCGAAGCTGCGACCCAAATCGGTGCGATTCTTACTGAGTCATCACCAGAGATCGAAACAGCAATGCAGAACTATGGTAAATACCTAGGCACCGCTTTCCAACTGATTGACGATGTGATGGATTACACTGCAGATGGTAAAGAGATGGGTAAAAACGTTGGTGACGATCTAGCCGAAGGCAAACCAACACTGCCTCTACTTTACGCAATGCATAATGGCTCTCCTGAACAAGCAAGCATGATTCGTGAAGCGATTGAGAAAGCGAACGGCATGGAACGTCTTGACGATATTATGGCTGTAATGAAAGAGACAGGCTCTTTAGAGTACACAACAAATAAAGCCTACGAAGAGGCCGATAAAGCCATCGCTGAGCTTTCTGTACTTCCTGACTCAGAATATAAGCAAGCGCTAACCACGCTCGCACACTTAGCTGTTAAACGCAGTAAGTAAGCAGGTTAATAGACAACTCGCTTCTAGCTTCTATATAAATAACAAAAAGAGCCTCAGGGCTCTTTTTTTTGGTTTTCAACAAATATTTGTAGGTGAGCCAAATTCAATATCGACTGGCTTCTAATGATAACGGCAGTTGTGCTTCAATCTCTTCAAGCTCTTCCATTGGCACCGCGTACTGCTCATGCCCGTTGTAAGTCTCTACTAGCGCGTACTGCTCTTGCTCATCAATTACCAATACTTTTCCTAAGTGCCCCAAATATTCGACATTCATACCCTTCTGAACAGTAGCCATAACATTTACCTTCACATTAATTGTAAAGCTAAATACGAGTAGCTTGAACTTCAGGATCAAAAAAGCCGATCATAATGACCGGCCCTTATTAATTAGCTTAAGTCTGAGTTAAATAGCGTTTCGCTTATTTAGCGAATTCAACACCAATCTCGATGTCACCATTTAGCGTTTCAAGCATGCTATCTAAAGCGTTACGTTCGAAGTCACTTAGCTCACCGTAGCTAAGGATCGCTTCAGCGCCCTCTTTGCCTAGTTTAACTGGCTGTGCGAAGAATGGAGCGTGCTCGCCTTCACCTTCAACGTATGCACATTCAATCACGTTTTCTTCACCTTGAAGTGCTTTAACTAGTGCAAGACCGAAACGACAAGCCGCTTGACCCATAGACAGTGTCGCACTGCCGCCGCCAGCTTTAGCTTCTACTACTTCAGTACCTGCATTTTGGATGCGAGTCGTTAGCGCTGCAATTTCTTCATCAGTGAACTCTACGCCTTCAACTTGAGAAAGTAGAGGAAGAATCGTTACGCCTGAGTGACCACCGATAACAGGAACACGGATGTCGCCTGGATCTTTGTCTTTTAGTTCAGCAACGAACGTTTCAGAACGAATCACATCAAGAGTCGTAATACCGAATAGACGACGCTTGTCGTAAACGCCCGCTTTCTTCAGTACTTCAGCCGCGATTGGCACTGTTGTGTTTACTGGGTTAGTAATGATACCAACACAAGCAGTCGGACAAGTAACTGCGATTTTCTCTGCAAGAGACTTAACAATGCCAGCGTTCACATTGAAAAGATCCGCACGATCCATACCAGGCTTACGAGCAACACCCGCTGAAATAAGTACAACATCCGCACCTTCGAGTGCTGGTGTTGGATCTTCACCCGCGTAACCTTTGATCGAAACAGGCGTTGGGATATGGCTAAGATCGGCAGCAACACCCGGTGTTACCGGAGCGATGTCGTAAAGTGCAAGGTCTGAACCAGCAGGTAGGCGGTTCTTAAGTAGTAGGGCTAGGGCTTGACCGATGCCACCAGCGGCACCAATAACAGCTACTTTCATTGTTATTCTCCTTGAGAGCTTTCTCTTATAGATTCTTTGTAGGGTGATTCTTGAGCTAAATCTAAGTTAAAAAACTATATTAATCACAAAGTGATTACAATCAATTAACGCTAGCTTTGCGACTTCGCGCAAGTCAATAAAACCGTGCTACACAGCAAGTTCGCATTATGGCGATAATCGACTGAAATAACAAAATAAGTCGTCGCAAATAACACATTATTCCATTAAATATTTACAGTGATATGACTAACAAATTACAGGGATGTTTTGGCTAAAATTGAATATGTATGCGAGAATATGCAAACATCTTTGTTAATGAATAAGAATGACATATGCGCAATACAGAAAAGCAAGACAACTTAGTTCGTGCATTTAAAGCCTTACTAAAAGAAGAACGTTTTGGCTCACAAGGCGAAATTGTGGATGCTCTAAAACACGAAGGTTTTGAAAGCATCAACCAGTCTAAAGTCTCGCGTATGTTAACCAAGTTTGGTGCCGTTCGAACTCGTAACGCAAAAATGGAGATGGTTTACTGTCTTCCTGCTGAGCTAGGTGTTCCGACCGTTTCTAGCTCTTTACGAGAATTAGTACTAGATATTGACCACAACAATGCATTGGTGGTGATACACACAGGTCCTGGTGCGGCTCAGCTGATTGCGCGTTTATTAGACTCACTAGGTAAGTCGGAAGGCATACTGGGCGTAGTCGCAGGTGATGATACTATCTTCATTACCCCAACGTTATCGGTTACCACTAAGCAACTGTTTGATTCAGTGTGCGAACTGTTTGAATACGCAGGATAATTGATCTCTGTTTCATAATTATCAACCTTACTGTTGGATCACGAGTATCTATTTGCTTCGTGATCCAAATCACATCCTCGAATATCCATACCTCCCTTCCAAAATCACACTAAACTATTGATTTTAAAAAACTCAGTAGTAAATCAAACACGAGATCCAGACATCATTTGTTAGATTTTTCAGCTATATCTTTTAACATTCGAGTAATTTTCTGCCAATTTTTGATATTATTCAGCCACTTTTTCATCACATGGATTGAAAAAGGTGCCGTTTCCAAATAGGAAACTCCTGAAGCAACTACACTTGTTTCAGGGTTAATAATGAATAAAGGAAGGGAAATTCATGGCATTTACCAAACTTATTAAAGTTGGTGCTATTGCAGCTGCTGTAATGGGCGCTGGCGCTGTTAACGCTCAAGAGTTCATCACGATTGGTACTGGTTCAGTTACGGGTGTTTACTACCCAACTGGTGGTGCGATTTGTAAGCTAGTGAACAAGGGCCGCAAAGACCACAACATTCGTTGTTCTGTAGAGTCTACTGGTGGTTCAATCTACAACGTTAACACCATCCGTGCTGGTGAACTAGATTTCGGTGTTGTTCAATCGGACTGGCAATACCACGGCTACAACGGTACAAGTAAGTTCAAAGATCAGGGCGAATACAAGAAACTTCGCGCGATGTTCTCTCTACATACAGAACCGTTCAACATCATCGCTCGTACTGATGCTGGCATCAACAATGTGTCTGACCTAGCAGGTAAGCGTGTAAACATTGGTAACCCAGGTTCTGGTGACCGTGCAACGATGGGTGTTGTAATGGACGCTATGGGCTGGACTAACGACAGCTTCAAGCTTGCTTCTGAACTTAAAGGTTCTGAGCGTTCACAAGCACTTTGTGATAACAAGATTGATGCATTCATCTACATGGTTGGTCACCCGAACGGATCAATCAAAGAAGCAACAACGTCTTGTGATGCAAAACTGGTTTCAGCAACAGGTCCACAGATCGACAAGATCGTAGCTGAAAACCCATACTACGCTTACAGCACAGTTCCTGCTGGTATGTACCGTGGTACTGACGCTGACGTAAACAGCTTCGGTGTTGCAGCTACTATGGTAACAACTTCAGACGTTTCTGAAGAAGTTGCATACAACGTTGCTAAGGCAGTATTTGAAAACTTTGACACTTTCAAACGCCTACACCCAGCATTTGCTAACCTGAAAAAAGAAGACATGGTTAAAGCGGGTATCTCTATCCCTCTTCACCCAGGCGCAGCAAAATACTACAAAGAAGTGGGCCTTCTAAAGTAACTCTACTTTAAGCCTACTACACCAATAAGGAGGCTAGCCCTCCTTATTGGCTTTTCACGTTTTATAAAAATAATTTAAGTGAAAAGAACAGCCCTTTAAGTTTCTCCAATTTGGAGGACTTACCTTCGTATCAAGCCTAAGACAAAGACGAACAAAAAACGCATTTCCCTATCCATTCACTACACTAGATAGGAAATAAATAACGTTTGGTTGTTCGTAAGAAAAGGCAGACCATCAATAATAAGGATAAAGTACATGACGCAGACAACATCACCGTCTCCAGATGTGCAAGAAATGGTGGCACAATCAGATACTGGTGCGCGTAGCCCTCGTGGTATCCAAGGCCGTATTTTATGGTTTGTGCCTCTATGTTGGTCACTGTTCCAACTTTGGTATGCATCTCCGCTGCCGTTCATTTTTAACTTCGCAATTTTAAACGACACTGAAGCTCGAGCAATTCACCTTACGTTTGCTATTTTCCTAGCCTTTACCGCTTATCCAGCCATGAAGAATTCGCCTAGGGATCGCATCCCCGCAGTCGATTGGATATTAGCGCTTGTAGGTAGCTTTTCAGCTTCTTATATCTATATTTTCTATACTGAACTCGCTGAGCGATCGGGCGCACCAACAACATTCGATATTGTTGCGGCTGTATTCGGTATGGTTTTACTGCTTGAAGCAACACGACGCGCTTTGGGTCCACCTCTTATGGTTGTGGCAGCAGTATTCCTACTTTATACCTTTGGCGGCCCTCACATGCCGGACGTTATTGCCCACAAAGGTGCGAGCCTGAACAAGGCAATGTCGCATCTGTGGCTAACAACTGAAGGTGTATTCGGTGTGGCACTTGGCGTATCAACGTCATTCGTATTCTTGTTTGTACTGTTTGGTGCAATGCTAGAACGTGCTGGCGCCGGTGCTTACTTTATTAAAGTTGCATTCTCACTGCTTGGTCACATGAAAGGCGGCCCAGCGAAAGCAGCCGTTGTCGCATCAGGTCTGTCTGGTTTGGTATCAGGTTCATCTATCGCGAACGTGGTAACCACGGGTACCTTTACTATCCCGCTAATGAAGCGTGTTGGTTTCCCGGGCACAAAAGCCGGTGCGGTAGAAGTCGCGGCTTCAACCAATGGTCAATTAACACCACCTATCATGGGTGCAGCAGCCTTCTTGATGGTTGAGTATGTGGGCATTTCGTATGTAGAAGTAATCAAAGCCGCGCTACTGCCCGCTCTGATCTCTTACATCGCTCTGATTTACATTGTTCATCTAGAAGCATGTAAAGCAGGTATGACTGGCCTACCTCGTCGCCACACACCAACTATCGTACAAAGCTTACTGTCTTTCACGGGTACCATTTTAGGTCTGTGTGTTATCAGTGCCGCAGTTTACTACGGTGTCGGTTGGACGAAAGATGTCTTTGGCGATGCTGCAACACCAATCGTAACGGTGGCTCTATTAGTCGCTTATGTCGCTCTGGTTCGTGTATCAGCAAAATACGCAGCTGAAGGCGGCATGGAAATCGATGCGGATCTCAAAGAAGTTCCGGATCCAAGTCCAACAATTAAGTCTGGCCTGCACTTCCTATTGCCTATCGTGGTGCTTGTTTGGTGTTTAACAGTTGAACGTTTCTCTCCAGGTCTGTCGGCATTCTGGGCGACCGTGTTCATGATCTTCATTCTGATCACTCAGCGTCCGTTAATGACTCTGATGAACAAATCAGACGATCTTGCAGAGCAAACTAAAGCTGGCTTCGTTGATCTCGCAGAGAGCTTGGTTTCAGGCGCACGTAACATGATTGGTATCGGTGTCGCGACAGCGGCTGCAGGTACGGTTGTAGGCGTGGTGACTCTAACGGGTATCGGTCTAGTAATGACGGACTTCGTTGAGTTTATCTCAGGCGGTAGCATCATTCTTATGTTGCTATTCACTGCAGTAATCAGCTTGATCTTAGGTATGGGCTTGCCAACAACGGCGAACTACATCGTTGTATCAACGCTGATGGCTCCGGTAATCGTGACCCTAGGCGCTGCGCACGGCTTGATCATTCCATTGATTGCGGTTCACTTATTCGTGTTCTACTTCGGTATTCTTGCGGATGATACACCTCCGGTAGGCCTCGCGGCGTTTGCAGCAGCGGCAATTGCGAAATCAGATCCGATTCGTACTGGTATCCAAGGCTTCACCTATGATATCCGTACCGCAATTCTACCTTTCATGTTCATCTTCAATACTCAACTACTACTGATGGGCATTGATTCTTGGTGGCACTTAGCACTAACGATTTTCTCATCTGTGACTGCGGTACTTATCTTCGCAGCTGCAACACAAGGTTGGTGGTTCACCAAGAACAAGTGGTGGGAAACGGTGCTGCTTATTGCATTAACCTTCACTTTCTTCCGCCCTGGCTTCTGGTGGGACATGATTTACCCAGAGAAAGTTCTTTCACCTGGAGTTGAGATTGCTCAAATCACGGAAAAGCTGGATGTGGGACAATCACTTGAACTTAGAGTGGGTGGCGAAAACTTAGAAGGTGACTATTCTGAAAAGACAGTTCGCCTGCCGTTTGAAGATTCTGCGACCTCAAGTGAAGATCGTATTGCCTCTATGGGTCTAATGCTGACTGAATCAGAAGGCAAGATGATTGTTGATATGGTTGAGTTCGGTAGCCCAGCAGAAGCGGCTGGTATTGATTTCGATTGGGAAATCAAATCCGTTATCCAAGATGCAGATCGACCAATGAAAGAGTGGGTATTCTTACCAGCTCTGATCATTTTGATTGGTTTAGCGATGAACCAAAGAAGACGTGCTCGTAAGGATGAGATTAGCGCGTAATGGATAAGGCTGAGTAGTGCTTAGCGCTATTTGGCTTTATTACATGGAAAGGATAATTACAGTGCTAAGTGAAAGCTTAGCGCTGATTAAAAAGAGACGAATACATGTATAAACAAATCCTTGTTCCTGTTGATCTTAATGACAAAGGCTTTTCTGATAAGGCAGTCGAACTGGCGGTATGGCACGCAAAACACAGCAATGCTGAAGTCCACATTCTGAACGTCCTACCAGGCATTCACATGTCGATGGTTGCGTCTTACTTCCCGAAAGATGCAGCGAACCAAATGAAGCTTGATGTGAAAAATCAGCTCAAAGAGTTTGCTGACAAGCACATTGACGATGAAGTGGTGTATAAAGTTCACGTTGCCGAAGGCAAGACTTACACAACGATTCTAGATTACGCAGAAAAACTGGGCGCTGACCTTATCGTGATGCCTAGCCATAAGCGTTCGAAAATCGACAAAGTTGTGCTTGGTTCTGTTGCAAGCAAAGTGGTACAGAACTCACCAATCAATGTATTGGTAGTTAAGCCGCAAGGCTAAATCACTTAATCGACACAACGATCTAAAAAGGTTGGCCTAAAAGCCAACCTTTTTTGTTTTTCGTTCACGCAATTTAATTCTTCAATCAACTCACTAAGTTCTGCGGATTACCCGCAACAAACCCATCAATATTATCGATTAAGATATCAGACAGCTTTTGAATTGAACTGTCACTGCCCCACGCAACATGAGGTGTCAGCAATAAGTTAGGTAGGTGACTGTTAGCTAAGAGTGGGTTCGAGTTGTCTGCAGGCTCTTGTGTAAACACATCCATACCTGCGCCTGCAATCTCATGTTTTTTCAAAGCCTCAACTAGGGCTTGTTCATCTACTAGACCTCCGCGCCCGGCATTAATTAATACCGCGCTCGATTTCATCATTGTGAGCTCTCGCTCTGAAATCAGATTTTGGGTCGCATCAGTCAATGGGCAATGTAGACTGATCGCATCCGCTTGCTGCAACACTGTATCAAAAGGCAGATACCCTTCTCGACAAGACTCTGCTCCTTTTCGCTCGGCAAACATCACCTTCATACCAATCGCTTTGGCTAACATTGCGGTGGCTTGCCCTAAACTGCCACTACCAATTAAACCCAATGTACTACCAGCCACATCTTGAATAGGGTGAGTAAAGAAACAGAACTGCTTATCCTTTTGCCACTCGCCGGCTTCAATGTCTTGATGGTAGCCAACAAGATTTCGTTTTAGCGTAAACAGCATAGCAATCACATGTTCAGGTACCGACTGAGTCGCATAGCCTTGCACATTAGCCACTGCGATATTGTTACTCTTGCAGTAGTCGACATCGACATTATTGACGCCTGTCGCTGACACCGCGATCAGCTTGAGTTGTTGTGCTTGAGCTAAATTATCAGCGTTGAGCACAACCTTATTGGTGATAACAACATCCGCTCCCGCAACGCGCTCAGCAACGAGTTCTGGAGCAGTAAAGTCATACTCGACCCACTCATGTTCAAAGCTGAGAGGTTTTAAATGGATTTGAGATGGGATGGTGGCTCTGTCGAGAAAGACCACTTTCAACTTCGACATTGTACGTCCTTGAATTGGTATTGATGACTCCATTCTAAGCTTTTAGCTTACTGTAGTCTGGAAGCTCTGGCGCAATTTCAAAGTGCTGCTCGATTTGTGGCGATGCTTGAGGATAAAACTCACACGGAACAAAGGCTTTGAATAACTGATCATTGGCCGGGTGATAAAAACTGAGTTCACACGCGTGCAGAGCCAACCTATCGCTATAGTTAAAAGCATCTGGCGTTGCATAAAACTCATCACCCACAATCGGATTCCCCATCTCCATGCAGTGCACTCGCAACTGATGGGAACGTCCCGTGATAGGCAGTAGCTTCAACAATGTCGTTTGAGCCTCTTCTTGCTCTACCACATAACGAGTCTGTGATGATTTACCATCCTCGAAACACACTTTTTGCTTCGGCCGGTTTGGCCAATCGCAAATAAGAGGGAGGTCAATCAAACCTTCTGCTTCTTCTACTGAACCCCATACTCGGGCGTAATAGAGTTTGTGTGTCAGCCGATATTGAAATTGCTTCTTCAAATGACGCTCAGCTTGTTTGTGTTTAGCGAGCAGCATCAAGCCTGAGGTCGACATGTCCAATCGATGAACGACTTGAATCTCTGGAAATTCGACAACTAACCGACTCCACATGCTGTCGTAATGCTCAGGTAACCTACCCGGAACAGAAAGCAGGCCTGCAGGCTTGTTCACCACAAGAATATCGTCATCTTGATAAACAATATCAATCCACGGTTCACGCGGTGGTGTGTACTGTTCTAACGCCATTGAAGCCTCTTAATTGCTAGTGAACAAATAATTCACGGTTGATTCGTTTATAAATAAATACAATTTTCAATATTTTCGTACATAAAATTTGACGGCTTTACAAAACATGGTATTGATAGGGTAACAGATAATAAGAAGTCAGCATCAAAGGAAAAACGATGGACAGTACGGTTAAAACCACCAACACAAAAACACCAACCTCAGCTCCCCTATCAAGTTTAATTAAGTCTCTTGGCCCAGGCATTATGATGGCCGCAGCGGCTGTAGGTGGTTCTCACTTAGTCGCCTCAACCAAGGCGGGTGCGATTTATGGTTGGCAGCTTGCCGCTCTCATTATCCTCGTTAACGTATTTAAATATCCATTCTTCAGAGCCGGCATCCAATACACGCTAGGAACGGGTCAAAGCTTGGTGGAAGGTTACTCTAACCTAGGCCGCCCATACCTTGTGATCTTTTCGATCTTGAGTGCCATATCTGCGGTCGTGAATACCGCTGCCCTGCTATTATTCAGTGCAAGCCTACTCAGTTACTTTGTTCCTTTCGATTTAGCCACTAGCACCTTGTGCATGATCGTTTTAGCGACCTGTTTGATCATTCTGTTTGCTGGCCATTATCGTGCTCTAGATACACTATCTAAAGCGATCATGGCGATCTTAACCATCACAACCTTAGCTGCAGTCGCCATTGCTATCGGCTCTCCAGTCGAACCTGATACTGCTTTTGTTCCACCGTCGCCTTGGTCATTGGCTGCTATTGGTTTTATCGTGGTGACCATGGGTTGGATGCCTGCGCCTATCGAAATATCAAGCATCACCTCTATGTGGCTAAAAAGCCAAAAAGAGAAGCAGGAAGTGACCGCACAATCAGCGCTGTTCGACTTTAACGTTGGCTACATTGGTACGGCGCTGCTTGCTTTAGTATTCGTTGCGTTAGGCGCGCTAGTACTTCACGGTTCGGGAGTTGAACTGTCTCGCTCCGGTGTTGGCTTTACTCATCAATTGGTGGGTATCTACGCTTCGACAATTGGTGAATGGTCTCGCCCGTTAATCGCTCTTATCGCTTTCTTCTGTATCTTTGGTAGCACCATTACCGTTATCGATGGCTACTCACGCGTGCTTGCTGAATCACAACGTCTATTATTCAAAAAAGATTCAAGCCCAAGAATGCTGCAAGGCTGGATAATCATTGTCTCTATCGCGGCACTCGCGATTGTGATGTTCTTTAGCGCAGCACTGATGCCTATGCTCGATTTCGCAATGGTACTCGCGTTTGCAACAACGCCATTCTTCGCTCTGCTTAATTTCATCTTGGTCAACAAAGCTAAGCTTCCAGAAGCGCTAGCCATTGGCAGCAAACTAAAATGGTTGTCTGTAGCAGGTCTTGTTTACCTATTTGGTTTCCTAGCGGTATTTGTTTGGTGGAAGTGGTTAATGTAACCAGTTACTTGAATTGTTAATTAAGCTACAGATACAAATAAGGCCTTCATAATGAAGGCCTTATTTCGTTGAAGCATTTCGCTAATTCAAAACTAGTTGTGAGAAACCACAATCAAGCGTAATGAATCTAGCTGAACCTGAGCTTTGCTGATGTAACCGGTCAGTTCATTGATTTGAGCTTCGATTACCTCTAGCTCTTCATCACGAATATTAGGATTCACGGCTTTAAGCGCTTGTAGACGCTCTAATTCACCGTTCAGGTTATTCTGCATATCTCGTTGAGCTTGTTCACGCACTTCTTCCACTTTAGGAAGTACGTGCGTCTCACCCGCTTCGATTAGCTTGTGAATTTCACCTTGTACCGAGTTAACTAGCTTGCTCGCTAGGTGACGGTTTACAGGGCTTAATTGACGGTTAAAGCTGTCGAACTCAACCTGAGCTGATAAGTCATTACCACGGCCATCCATCATCAAACGAATTGGCGTCTTAGGCAAGAACTGGCTGATACCGCTGCGTTTCGGCGCTTGCGCATCCACAAGGTAAACCAGCTCAAGCAGGATAGTACCCACTGGCAGCGCTTTGTTTTTCAGTAGTGATACCGCTGATGCACCAACACCTTCACTCAGTAGCAGATCGATACCGCCCTGAATCATTGGGTGTTCCCAGCTAATGAAGTTCATGTCTTCACGAGAAAGCGCAGTATCACGATCAAACGTGATGGTTGCGCCTTCGTATGGTAAGCCTGGGTAGCTTGGCACCATCATGTGCTCAGACGGCGTTACAACCAGAGCATTCTCACCCTTGTCGTCTTGGTTCAAGCCAATCGTATCGAACAGGCTTAGTGCAAACGTTACTAGGTTAGTGTCGCCGTCAGTCGAGGCAATCTTCTCTGCAATTTCATGCGCTTTGTCGCCGCCGTTTGAGTGCATTTCTAATAGGCGATCACGGCCTTTTTCTAGATCTGATTTCAGGCTTTGATTTAGCTTGGCAGACTCTTCAATCACTTCATCAAGTTGCTCAGTGTTACCAGAAGCCAGCATCTCGATAAGAACATCTGAGTACTTATCGTAAACCGTGCGACCCGTTGGACAAGTTTCCGCAAATGCATTCAGACCTTCATCGAACCAACGCGCAAGGATCGCCTGTGATGTGCCTTTTAGGTAAGGAACATGAATGTCGATATCACGCAGCTGACCGATACGGTCCAAACGGCCAATACGTTGCTCAAGCAAGTCTGGGTTGAATGGAAGATCGAACATCACAAGTTGGTTAGCGAACTGGAAGTTACGACCTTCAGAGCCGATTTCACTACAGATAAGAACCTGAGCGCCGCCCTCTTCTTGAGCAAAGTAAGCCGCAGCTTTATCACGCTCTAGAATCGACATGCCTTCGTGAAATACGGTTGCACGCACACCTTCACGCTCACGCAGTGCTTGCTCTAATTGAAGAGCCGTACTTGCACGAGAGGCGATCACTAGGATTTTCTCTCTGCGCTTGTCTTGGATCTTTTCAATCAACCAGTTAACGCGTGAGTCGAACTGCCACCAGCTTGAATCTTCACCTTCAAACTCTTGGAAGATCTCTTCTGGATACAGCATCTTCATTGCACGAGCTTCGGGAGCCATTTTGCCACCGATCATGCCAGATACACGCATTGAGGTTGTGTACTGCGTTGGAATCTCCATCGGCAGTAGGTTTACATTACGCTTAGGGAAGCCTTTGATTGCAGCACGTGTGTTTCTGAAAAGAACACGGCCAGTACCATGGCGATCCATAAGGTTATCAATCAATTCTTGGCGAGCTAACGCTTGCTCTTCTTCGCTGCTATCACCTTCGATAACGCGGAATAGAGGCTCAACATCTTGCTCAGAAAGCAGTTCCGTAATCTGGTTCTTCGCGCTGTTTTCAAGCTTCACTCCAGAGAACAGAGCCGTTACTGCATCAGCAACCGGTGCGTATTGGTCTTCTTCTTCAACGAATGCTTCGTAATCGTAGAAGCGATCAGGATCAAGCAGACGCAGACGTGCAAAGTGACTCTCACGACCTAGTTGTTCAGGCGTTGCTGTTAGTAGTAGCACACCAGACGTATTTTCCGCTAAGCCTTCAACCACTTGGTATTCGCGGCTTGGTTTGTCTTGGCTCCACTCAAGGTGATGCGCTTCATCGACAACCAACAAGTCCCACTCGCCTTCAAGTGCTTGCTCGTAGCGCTTACGGCTCTTACGTAGGAAGTCCAAAGAACACAGAACGTACTGCTGGGTATCAAACGGGTTGTCTGATTCAGCAAACGCTTCAATACAACGCTCTTCATCGAAGATAGAAAAATGCAGGTTGAAACGGCGCATCATCTCTACTAACCATTGGTGTTGTAGAGTTTCAGGAACCACAATCAGAATGCGTTCAGCACGGCCAGACAGCACCTGTTGGTGGATGATCATGCCCGCTTCGATGGTTTTACCTAGGCCCACTTCATCAGCCAGTAAAACGCGCGGAGCGTGACGACGACCCACTTCATGAGCGATGTATAGCTGATGAGGGATCAAGCCAGCACGCATACCACACAAGCCACGCATCGGGCTCTTGTGTTGTTGGTACTGGTTGCTTAGCGCACGGTAACGCAACACAAAGTTATCCATACGGTCGATTTGACCTGCGTATAGCTTATCTTGTGGCTTGTTAAAGCGGATCTGGTTGCTTAAGAAGATTTCACGCAGAGTGACTTCTGTTTCTTGGGTATCTTCGCGAGTACCTAAGTAGGTTAGCAGCCCTTTGTCTTCGATAACTTCTTCGACAGACAGAGACCAACCTTCTTGGCATTCGATGACATCGCCTACATTAAACGTTACTCGGGTTACGGGAGCATCAGTACGTGCATAAACACGGTTTTCTTCTGACGCTGCAAACATTAGTGTCACTGTGCGAGCATCCATTGCTACAACGGTACCTAAACCTAAATCGCTCTCCGTATCGCTTATCCAGCGTTGCCCCAAAGCAAATGTCATGAATCGACTACCTCAATCTTATAGTTGGAATTTGGTCTTCTTAACTGCAGTTTTAAACAAGAACATTATCGCTCCTGAACTAAAAATATAGCCAAAAATGTCTAGTTTGCAGCCACTTTTTAAGTGCGCTCTCAATAATAAATATCTCGAGAAAATGGTGCAGAAAAAGGTCGCTAATCTTACTCGATGCTGTGATTTAGGTCACGCCTAAAGGAGATGATTTCATGCTTTTTTTCTGTTTTCGCCAGTGCAATCAAACTGTCAAAAATTCATGGTTAATCTATAGGTAGCAGATTGCTGCTCTCAAACGAATACACCATATTCACTCGTAACGATATGGTGCTGTTCCTCTAGATGAAGTTTAGGTGAGTAGTTGACTATCACCAGAATCAGATACTAATCTTTATATGAGCTTTATCTACGTTCAATGAATGCAAGGCAAGCCGCACGTCGGCAAGGAGATGCTATGGGCGAGACCAACCGGAAGCTATTTGTTTTAGACACCAATATCCTACTTCACGAACCCTTCGCTATATTTTCTTTCCAAGAGCACGATGTCGTTATCCCCATGACAGTGCTAGAAGAACTCGACAGAATCAAAGACAGTAAAAGAGACGTTGCTCGAGATGCGAGAATTGCGATTCGAACGCTCGAAGACCTGTTCAGGGAAGCCACACCAGACCAAATATCGGAAGGCATCCCTTTTTCTAAAGACATAAATGCATCTGGCAGTATTTCAATACTCGCTGACTACGAACTTCAAGAAAGCATCAAAGCCTTTGCCGATGACAAGGCGGGCGATAACCGAATCCTCAACGCTGTCCTCTATCTTCAAAATAAACGCGCACCACGCGAAGTGGTTCTCATCACCAAAGACATCAATATGCGTTTACGAGCAAAAGGCGCCGGTGTACGTTTTGTTGAAGACTATCAAACTGACCAACTGATTGATGATATCCAATACCTCACCAAAGGCTTCCAACAACTGGAAGGCTCATTTTGGGATGGTATCGATAATGTCGAGAGCAGAAGTTTAGGCGGCAAGACGCTGCACACCTTAGCTAGAGCGCCTTTTGAACCAACCTTCCTTAACCAATATGTGATTGATGAAGAGAGTGACTTTGCAGCAAGAGTTGAAGAGATTGATACCGAAACCATCACACTCAGGGACTTAAGCCGTGAACGCTTAATGAACAGAAGAGCATGGGACATCACACCAAAGAACGTCTATCAAGGCATGGCGATTGATGCGCTGCTCGACCCTGATATTGATCTTGTGATTCTCACTGGCGCCGCAGGTAGTGGTAAGACACTGCTTGCTATGGCTGCTGCACTTGAACAAACCATTGAACGTAAGCAATTCGATAAGATCATCGTAACCCGCAACACCCCTGATATTGGTGAATCGATAGGTTTCCTTCCGGGTACAGAGGAAGAGAAAATGTTGCCTTGGTTAGCCGCAGTGACCGATACACTGGAAGCGCTGCACAAGAACGACCACTGCACAGAAGGCTCGATGAAGTACATCTGTGACAAAGCCAATATCCAGTTCAAATCAATCAACTTCATGCGTGGCCGCTCGATTCAAAATGCCTTTGTGCTTTTGGATGAGTGTCAGAACCTCACCGCTTCACAGATAAAAACCATCATCACCCGTTGTGGTGAAGGTACTAAGATCGTCTGCTCAGGTAACTTAGCGCAGATAGATTCTTCTTACCTAACCCCTGTGACTTCAGGCTTAACCTACATGGTTGAGCGTTTTAAAAACTTCGAAGGCAGTGCCAACATCCACCTCAATGGTGTGGTGCGTAGCCGACTAGCTGAGTTTGCGGAAGAGAACATGTAGTGACTCTATACGCTCACTGAATCAGTAATCTAAAAACAAAAAGCGCCTCACATTGGAGGCGCTTTTCAATTTAATATTTTGAAGTAAGTCGGCAGAGGTTAGTCTGAATTACTCAGTACCACCAACGGTTAGCGAGTCTAGTTTCAATGTTGGTTGACCAACACCCACTGGCACACTTTGACCAGCCTTACCACACACACCCACACCACGGTCGATGCTTAGGTCGTTACCCACCATAGACACCTGCTGCATCGCTTCGATACCAGAACCGATTAGCGTCGCGCCTTTCACTGGGTGAGTGATCTTACCGTTTTCAATCATGTACGCTTCAGACGCTGAGAATACGAACTTACCTGATGTGATATCGACCTGACCGCCACCGAAGTTCGGTGCGTAGATACCTTTCTCAACCGTCGCGATGATCTCTTCCGGTGTGTGTTCGCCCGGTAGCATGTATGTATTCGTCATACGTGGCATTGGAAGATGCGCGTATGACTCACGACGACCATTACCTGTCGGTGCTACACCCATTAGACGAGCGTTCAGCTTATCTTGCATGTAACCTTTTAGGATGCCGTTTTCGATTAACGTATTGTACTGACCGTTAACACCTTCATCATCGACGTTCAATGAACCGCGTAGATCCGTTAATGTACCGTCATCGACAATCGTACATAGGCTTGAAGTTACTTGCTCACCAACTTTGCCAGAGAATACTGACGACTCTTTACGGTTGAAGTCGCCTTCTAAACCGTGGCCTACCGCTTCATGCAGCAGAACGCCCGGCCAACCAGAACCAAGAACCACAGGCATGGCACCAGCAGGCGCAGCCACTGCTTCAAGGTTAACTAATGCTTGGCGAATCGCTTCATCCGCAAATTGGTAAGCAACTTGAGTGCCTTTGTCATCACTTAAGAAGAAGTCGTAACCAAAACGGCCACCACCACCAGCGCTACCACGCTCACGACGATCACCCTTCTGTGCAAGTACGCTAATAGACAAGCGAACCAGCGGACGAATATCACCAGCGTAAGTGCCATCAGTCGCAGCAACCAGCATCTGCTCATGCACACCACTTAAACTCACCGATACTTCAGTCACCATCGGCTCTTTAGTGCGAATGTAAGAATCTAATGATTTTAGTAATTCTGTTTTCTGCTGTTTTTCCCAACTCGCAAGCGGGTTAACTGCATCATAGTAAGCTTGATTAGAGTTGCGTTTGAACGCTTGAACCTTGCCGTTTTGACCTTGTTTAGCAATACCACGAGCCGCAATTGCGCTCTGCTTAAGACCATCCAATTGGATTTGGTCAGAGTAAGCAAAACCAGTCTTTTCACCAGATACTGCACGAACGCCAACACCGCAATCGATATTGAAAGAGCCGTCTTTAATAATGCTGTCTTCTAGCACTAAAGATTCGTGCCAGCTTGACTGAAAGTAGATATCAGCATAATCAATTTGGCGGGTAGCAATACTCGCCAATGTATCTGCGATATTTTGCTCCGTAAGCCCTGTCGGGTTCAGTAGCGCTTCTTCAATTTGATTAATGCTCATAGATGGCTCTTGTTTGTAATTAAAATTGATTGGTAAATCGAGAGTGTTGCGCGATGGGCATATTTTGCCTAATGGACTCGCAACTGGATGTGTCTATCTCAACCACCATACTTTTAGGATCTTGGTCTAACTGTGCGACCACTCGTCCCCATGGATCAACCACCATTGAGTGTCCCCATGTTTCTCTTTGGCAAGGGTGTTTTCCGCCTTGACCTACCGCGACAATCCACGACTGTGTTTCAACCGCGCGGCATCTTAATAGTACTTCCCAGTGCGCTTGACCCGTTACCGCTGTAAAAGCCGCAGGCACCACAATGATTTGTGCCCCTTGCTTACGTAACTCTGAATACAAGTGTGGAAAGCGCACATCATAACAAATACTCAAACCTAAGCGACCAAAAGGCGTTTCCGCTGTCACAACTTGGTTGCCCGGAGTGAAAATATCCGACTCTCGATAGCACTTATGGGCGTCAGCGACATCCACATCAAACATGTGTAGCTTGTCGTAATGAGCAACGAGGCAACCAAAATCATCAATCACCAAGGTGGTGGTCGTCACTCCGTTAGTTGTGCTTATCGGCATACTGCCAATGACGATCCAAATTCTGTGAAGCTTTGCTAGCTCAGAGATTTTCTTTTGCAGTGGGCCATCATTAAAAGGCTCAGCACACTGGTGATAGTCGGCTTTACTGCCAAAAACTAACGCGTTTTCAGGGCAAACAACCCACTTAGCCCCCAACTCTTTGCACTTTGCAACTTCTTGAGCAAGGTACTCAAAGTTCAATTCAGGGCTGGGGCCAGATGTCATTTGAATCAACCCAACACAATCCATGTGTATCGCTCCTCCATTCATTATGATTCAGAAATCAGCATTTCACCGTATATTCGCTGACTCGGGCATAAGGTCTTTTCGGCTAATTTAAGGCCTATTCGGCTAATTTTCTCAGCTTCTCTGGCAGCTGAAACTCGCCAGAGCTACGAGAAAGTTCGCTCACCGTTGGTGAATCCAATGGTCCTTTCACCGAATAATTTACTTGGGTAAAGACTTCCACAACTGGCGAGATAACCGTGGTCACCGCCAATACGTACAGCGCCGTTTGAGGGGTTACCGCAAAGGCCGTTAATACGGGAATACCCGAGGTAATATCTGGGGTAAAGTTCACCTCAGCATCAACCTGACGCGTGTTGAGGTTAGCGATACCTTTGATTTTCATCTCACCTGCGACCGCATCCATGTTCAGATCATTGGTCAGGAAGATACCATTTTGAATCTCGCCCGTTCCGGTGATGCTGTTGAAGGCCATACCTTTATCAAACACATCTGAGAAATCGAGCTGCATCTTACGGATGATCGAATCTAGGCTAAACAGGCCAAGTAATCGAGCTGCGCCGCTCACATCCGAGATAATGCCTTTACCAAACTTGGTTTTAACGTTGCCATCAAGGGTATCCATTTCGATTCCCCAAGGCGAACCATCCCAATTTAGTTGACCTTCCAACGCGAATGGCGCTTTTTGAATCCCGGAAGTAATACCAAAGCGCTCCATGAGCTCGCTGTTGTTTTCACCCTCAACATCAACGGTTAACGATGAATGACTCTTGTCACCTTGCAGTTCCCACCAGCCACTCACATCCGCTTTGTTACCGCCGCTTCGCACCTGGATTTTGTTCCACTCGATACGATCTTCGTTCCTCGTCATTTCAACATCGACCTTACCCACCTTGTAGCCTTGCAGCCAAAAGTCGTTCAGCGTCAGGGTCAGGTTTGGCATCGCATCGTGGATCTCTCTATCCAATTTGGATATCAATGGCGCAGCTTGTTCTTTACGTTGCAGCAGTTGCTGATCTTGGTTGTTCTTATCACTCCACTCAGGAACAAACAGATGCAGACGATCCAGTGAAACTGTCAAATCATAAGGAGGCAGGTAGTTAATATCCCCTTCTAGCTCTTGGCTAGACACTTCCATTTGCCACGCCTGTTTGTTCTTACTAGCACTAAAATCGACGTCATTCCAAGAGATACCACCCAAGATCAGCTCTTTACTCTCAAAGGTAATACGGCTTGGCGCAGGTATGGTTGGCGTGTTCATTTGACTAAGTACAGCCGTTGAAGGCTTTACCGGTTCCATAACAACCGATAACCAATCATCGGCATTGAATTTGTCTGTACGAATCAGGGCGTGATGGCCCACCACCGGGCTAATTTTGTAGCCACCGCGACCAAGCACTAAGTTGGTCGCCGTTAACTCAGGCACGTCGCCTGTGATATCAATCTCAGCTTGGTACTTGGTGTTTGGCAATTGCAGGCGCGCGGTAATCGTCTCTTGGTTACCCGATGCCTGTAGCCTTGCAGAGCCACTTTCTAGTGATTTTTTCGCCAATGGATATGGGTAATCACTCGCCAAGTATTTTAGGTCTGACTGTAAGTCTAGTTGGTAGGTAAAGCCGATATCATTCAGCTGGATATCAATCTGGCTTTGCCATTGCGCATGACCTGATAAGCGGCTTAACCATTGCTCACCGATGTAAGGTTCTAGAGGCTTGACGTCCCAATCACCTAACACATCAATATCAACTGCATAGCCAGGACCATCATTAAGGCCCTTAAAATCAAGCGAGATACCTTGGTTAAGCAGATCCGCAGCGAGGCCATTTGCCGTCACTACGTCATTATCAAATTCAATTCGACCCGTGGTGTTCTCGAGCACCATTGGCGGCGCTTCAATCTCAACATGGTTGCCACTTAAGTCGGCGTAACCCCATGCTCTTGCTTCTTTTTCAGAATCAAACGGAATATTCAGCTGGAACTCAGAAGAGACATCACCACTCACTTGAAGTGCGGTTAAGGCTGCGCCTACCGAGCCCACCAGTGGCGAAGACGTCATGTAATCGCGTACTGCGTTGCCAGACGCCGTCGCTTTAGCTTCAATTTCAATATGGCCGCCTTCCCCTAAATAAGGAATGCGTCCTGTGATTCGATCTGCCGTCACATCCATCAGTTGAGCTGAGCGAGAATCCAGATGCATCGCATCATTTTCAAACAACAGATCAAGCTGAAGATCAGTAATCAGTGGCCACGCGGTATCAAAGCTGAATTTCGCATCTTCTAAGCCAACCCAAACCTGGAAAATACCATCGTGGTTAGTGTATGGATATTGAGACAAATCACCATGCCACAACAGTTTTACGGTATCCGCTTTACCGGCTTGAATCGCAGTTGAAAGGTAGTCTGTTAGATCTTGCCCAAGAGCCAGTGTAGGTAAGTAGCGCCATGTTTCACCGACATTGTAAGCGTCCGCTTCGCCGTAGAAGGATAAAAACGGGCTCGCATCTTTTGGGAAGTCTAAGCGGAATGCGCCTAGTACTTGTAAATCGGGGGTGGCAGCTGTGATTTTGTCTGACCACAGCTTCCAGCCGTTTTCATCTTGCTGCCAAACAATATCAACCTGACCTTGTTTGATATTCAAAGGAGCTTGGAATACGTCACCGTAAGGGAACACATCGTCAATAACATGCAGGCTAGCTTTCGCTTCCGAGGCCGAACCAAACACACTACCAGACACTTGGCTAAAGCCTGGGACTAGTTCCCATTGCTCGATAGCAAGATCAGAGAAGCTCGCTGAATAACGCAGACTCTCGATACCTGAATCCATGGATACGCGAAGATCAGAAACAGAGCCGCCCGGCGCCAATACGTTAATCATTTTGGTTGATTGTTCAGAGTCAGGCAGCAGCTTAATCAACGGAGTAATAGTCGCAATATCCAGCTCAGAAATGTTGAGTTGCCATGGACCTTGATTCCACTTGAACGCTACGTCGAGTTCCGGCCAAGGTGTGTCATCCGTTCTAAGGTTTAGTGAGTGACCATTTACTTGCCAACCATCATCAGTCGGCGACAACTTAAAGACACCGGACTCAAGCATGAGGTCATGCTCGCCATCTTCGTTCCACGCCAGTTCTGAGGGTAAAACCTCAACATAAGCGCTCACTGGCTTGCTATTTCGCAGCGTAAGCCAGCTATTCAAGCTCACAGTACCCGTTTCAATGCCGGATTCCGCCTGCATATAATGCGTAAGCCATGGCTTAACAGAAATGCTGTCGGCACTGACATAAAACTCACCAGTCACATCAGTCAGTGACCCCCCATCAATAAAGTTAGCACTCACTGACAGAGAGTTTAGATTGGCATCTTTGATACTCACCACACCTTCAGCAAGGTGATGTTTGTCTGAGTTTTGCCATTTTAAGGTTTCTATATCGAGCTGACGTTCTTCACCCGAAACAGAGTGATAAAGAATAGAAGAATCTTTTGCAGTTACATCGACGAGTGTTTTTAGCAGTAAATTATCGAGCTCTTGCATCGCTCGCTGGGAAGAGCCAGAATCTTTAGGCTCGTCTTTGCCGTTTTGTCCGGCAAACAGATCAATTGAGCGGATATCAAGATACATTTGATTCATGACCAAGTCGGCCACAACCGGGCGCATCTGTACAATCGATTGAATCAAGTCAAACTCGACTTCAACACGCTCGACAGAAAAGCTCACATCTTCTGCATTAGGAAGACTGGCTTTAACGCCTTGCAGAGCAATAGAGGGGTGAGTGTTACGCCAAAAACCGCCCACGTCTTGAATCGAAAAATCAAAACCGGAGTGTTGGTTTACCCAAAGCTCAATTTCAGATTGATACTTGTTTAAATTGGGCAAGGCTACACGCAGTGTAGTAACGGCAATGGCTAACGTTACTAAGAGAGTAACCACTAACCATAAACATGCACGTAGAATCAGAGTAACGCTTGAGCTCACAAAATTTCCATTACATCATAACAACATCAAACTGCTCTTGTATGTACAGAGGCTCAGCCTGGATTTTAACTTGCTTACCAATAAAGACTTCAAGCTCCGCAAGCGCATGAGATTCATCGCCCTCTAACGCCTCAGCTACGGCAGCTGCCGCATAGACCACAAATTTATCGGCGTCGTACGCACGATTCACTCGCGTGATCTCTCGAAGAATTTCATAACAAACGGTTTCAACTGTCTTCACACTGCCGCGGCCTTCACAAGCAGGACAGCTCGAACATAGGATATGCTCAATACTTTCACGAGTACGTTTACGAGTCATCTCAACCAAACCAAGCTGCGTGAAGCCATTAATATTGGTTTTCACACGGTCTTTGTCGAGCGCAGCCTCTAAAGAAGTTAGTACTCGCTTACGATGTTCCTCAGACAACATATCAATAAAGTCGATAATGATGATGCCACCTAAGTTACGTAGACGCAGCTGACGAGCAATCGCTTGAGTCGCTTCTACATTGGTGTTGAAAATCGTCTCTTCTAGATTACGACGACCAACAAACGCGCCAGTGTTGATATCAACCGTGGTCATCGCTTCAGTTTGGTCGATAATCAGATATCCACCAGACTTTAATTCGACTTTACGATCCAATGAACGCTGAATTTCGTTCTCGGTATCGTACATATCAAAGATAGGCTTATCACCTTCATACAGCTCAAGCTTGTCTGTCAGCTCAGGCACGTATTCAGAGGTAAACTCTTTTAGGTTTTCATATTCTAGACGAGAATCGACCTGAATCTTGCTCAGCTCAGTACCGACGAAGTCACGTAAGATACGTTGGCTTAAGCAAAGCTCACCATACAAACGAGTACGCGCCTTGTGCTTACCACGACGCTCTAATACTTTTAGCCATAATCGCTTCAAGAATGCGGCATCTTGTGCCAACTCATTTGAATCTGCACCTTCTGCTGCTGTGCGGATGATGAAGCCACCGTGTTCGTCACAGTAACGAGACACGACTTTTTTAAGACGGTTACGTTCAGACTCGCTGTCGATACGTTGAGATACACCAACATGACTTGCGCCCGGCATAAATACCAGATAACGAGACGGTAGAGTGATATCAGTGGTTAAGCGAGCACCTTTAGTACCAAGAGGGTCTTTGACCACTTGCACCACAATGTCTTGCCCTTGACGGACAAGCTCTGAAATATCACGAACCTGAAATTGTTTCTTTTCGTTTTCAGCGACACATTCAGTGTGTGGGACAATATCAGAGGCGTGTAAAAAAGCTGCTTTTTCAAGGCCTATATCCACAAAAGCCGCCTGCATTCCCGGAAGAACACGGCTTACACGTCCTTTATAGATATTTCCTACGATACCGCGTCGAGCATCTCGTTCGACATGGATCTCTTGAAGAGCCCCCCCTTCAATCATGGCCACACGAGTTTCACTCGGGGTCACGTTCAGCAACAATTCAGCACTCATGGTGCACCTCAGGTTAGTAATTATAAGAATTCTTGCAGTAGCTGGTCCGTTTCAAATAAAGGTAAGCCGACAACGGCGTAATAACTACCTTCGATTCGGGTGACAAAGCGTCCGCCCAAACCTTGGATCCCATAGCTACCGGCTTTATCGCATGGCTCCCCTGTTTGCCAGTATTGTTCTATTTCTTTTTCACTGAGGGGTTTAAACCATACGTCGGTAATAATGATTTCTGTTCTTTGTTTTTCTTCTGAAACCACAGAAACCGCCGTCATCACTTGGTGACGTTCATTCGCTAACTGAGTAAGCATGCGCTTAGAGTCAGCAAAATCGGTGGGTTTCTCAAGCACTTGCCCTTGACTAACAACGACGGTATCAGAACCAAGAACGACTATATCAGAGCCATTATCTACAGTATCAGAACTAGGAACGACATGCTGCCTTTCAGAAGGGTTATCTTTTAATAAAGACAACGCAGCTAAAGCTTTATCTAAAGATAGTCGCTTAACATATTCTTCGGCGGTTTCTTGAGCGTGTTTACACTCTTCAACATCGGTTACGAGGACAGAAAACTCATAACCGAGTTGAGATAGCAATTCTTTGCGGCGTGGAGAGCCGGATGCCAAAACTAAATGTTTCTTTTCCATCGTCACGCTACCTCACATGCCAATGGCGACGCACGCGTCTCATTAATAAAAACATCCAAGGCCAAAGTATACAGTTTATCAATGCGCTCCATAACGATAACGGATTGAAAACAACATCTTGGATCAAATATTCACCAAAAAAGATCAACACCTCAAACAAGACCGTTAACGCGGCAATGATCATCGCTTGCTGCCATAACGCCATGTTACGAATGACGAGGAAGTTCATCGCAATAATGTACATCACTATTGCCATCATCATGCCTCGAATACCCAGAGTAGAGCCGATCAAAAGGTCCCACAATAAGCCTAAAATCAAAGCACTACCCACGTTAACACGATGCGGTAGAGCCAAAACCCAGTAACACGTAACCAGCAGTAACCAAGATGGTCTAAATAAATCTAAGCTACCAGGCCAAGGGATCGTCTGCAGAATCAGTGCTATTAAAAATGAGCAGAAAATTACTACCTTGCTTCTCAAAACGCTATTGGCCATCTTCGCCCTCTAACAATGCTTGTTCTATGCTCGATTGATCCGCTTGCATCTGTTTGTTTTCATCAGGCCATACAAGCAGCAGGTATCTGAGCTTATCGAACTCAACCACAGGCTCAGCTTTAATCACAGCGAACTCACGTTTCGGGTCGTAATCAACGGCCGTAACATAGGCGACTGGATAACCTTCTGGATATACCCCACCAAGACCTGATGTCACCAACAGATCTTCTTCTTGTATATCGGTACTGGTTGGAATGTGCTCTAGCTGGATCTCATCAATCATGCCATTGCCCGAAGCAATCACACGGATGTCATTACGAATAACCTGAACAGGAATCGCATTGTTTGCATCAGTGAGTAGTAATACACGACTATTATGAGCAGCAACGAAAGTGACTTGGCCGACAATGCCTTTTTCGTTGATCACCGGCTGACCTTCATACACCCCATCAATCTGACCTTTGTCGATCACGACTTGATGGCGATATGGTGAAGTGTCTACCGCCATAACTTCTGTGACGACTTTCTTCTCATCACGGATAAACGGCGAGCCTAACAGCTTACGAAGGCGCTTGTTTTCTTCTTGATATTGCTCAAGCAGAATCAGCTCGCTCTTCAGACGCAAGACTTCTCGTTTAATATTATGGTTAGATTCAATTAACCCTTTGCGAGTGCTAAAACGGTCGTAAACACCATCGAACATAGTGCGAGGCAAGTTGGCTGCATATTGAATAGGCGCAACCATGCTGTTTAATAGATAGCGAACATTTGAGAAAGCATCTAAACGACTATCAGCCAGCATAAGGCTGGCTGATAAAATTACAGCAAAAAACAGGCGCAATTGTAGAGAGGGACCTCTACCAAAAATTGGCTTCATTCTATATTTGGTCCTAGAGCTACATTTGATCCTATAGACAAGGTCCTAGGCTCTTTACATAAAACTAGATAAGAAAAGAGCCTAACACTAAATATTATTCTTCGCTGAACAGATCGCCGCCGTGCATGTCGATCATCTCTAGAGCTTTACCGCCACCTAGAGCAACACACGTTAATGGCTCTTCTGCCACAACAACAGGGATACCCGTTTCTTCTGTTAGTAGACGATCAATATCTTTAAGCAGTGCACCACCACCCGTTAGTACCATACCGTTTTCTGAAATATCAGAAGCCAGCTCTGGTGGACACTGTTCTAGTGCAACCATGACTGCAGATACAATACCTGATAGCGGTTCTTGAAGCGCTTCTAGGATTTCGTTTGAGTTTAGGCTAAAGCTACGAGGAACACCTTCAGCAAGGTTACGACCGCGAACTTCGATCTCATTGACTTCATCACCAGGGTAAGCTGAACCGATTTCGTGTTTGATCTTTTCTGCCGTTGCTTCACCGATCAAGCTGCCGTAGTTACGACGAACGTAGTTGATGATCGCTTCATCAAAACGGTCACCACCAATGCGAACAGAAGACGAGTAAACCACACCGTTCAGTGAGATAACCGCAACTTCAGTAGTACCACCACCGATATCAACAACCATTGAACCTGTTGGCTCAGAGACACGTAGGCCAGCACCAATCGCAGCAGCCATAGGCTCATCGATTAGGTAAACCTCACGAGCACCAGCACCTAACGCTGATTCACGGATAGCACGACGCTCAACCTGTGTTGAACCACAAGGTACACAAACCAAAACACGAGGACTTGGTTTAAGCACACTGTTGTCATGCACTTGTTTGATGAAGTGCTGAAGCATTTTTTCCGTTACGTAAAAGTCGGCAATTACACCGTCTTTCATTGGACGGATCGCTGAGATGTTACCAGGCGTACGACCAAGCATTTGCTTAGCAGCGTGGCCAACAGCAGCGACACTCTTTGCAGAACCCGCACGATCTTGGCGAATAGCTACAACTGAAGGCTCATCAAGAACAATGCCTTGGCCTTTTACATAAATAAGGGTATTGGCTGTACCTAAATCAATCGATAGGTCGTTTGAAAACATGCCACGAAGTTTTTTAAACATATTCTTCGCTCATCCTGCAAGAATTAGAAGACAAAAATTGCACTAAATGTACCAATGCCTTGCTGTTACGGCAAGGCATTGAAGTGCAAACATGGACTGAAACCCGCAATTTCTTACAGATTCCTAACTTAAGGGGCAAAAATTATATTATTGCTGACCTGTTAAGCCACTTTCACCTCGGTAGATCACACGATCGTTACCACGGTAGATACCGAATGTGACGACGGTGGAGGGATCTTCATCGCCTAAGCCTCTCCAGTTATACTGTAGCCAAGGTTGAGTTCCCTTACTTCCAAAACAAGTAGCTCCACTTGGTGAACTACCCTGCCTTAAAAACAACCTGACTTGCTCACGACGACTAGTATCTTGCTTAGCAATAAGGTTACTTGATACCCCCTTCAATACTGAGACAATATCATCACTTCCATTATCATCTGTATCGCTAGTTAATTTGGCATCTGTAACCTCTGAATCATGCCAAATTTTAGTTACACAGTAATCACTACCATTAAACTGGCTTCCACTGTCATCTGAATTAATCTCAAATTTACTTCCAGACCAATACTGAACTTCTAATGGAACTTGGATACTACTACCTTGATTACCTCCTACATCTTTGAGAGACATCCTTCCATATCTAAAATCCGGTTGAGCATTAAACTTTGTACCATTGGTATAATCTGTATTAGTATTGTCTAAGTCTAGAAATTGTAAATCTACACCATCAACTTTATCACTGACCCACACCCCAAATTCACTAGTAGTGCCATCGTACGGGCCATCTTCACTAGCTAACCTTAAGAATTCATAATCAAAATTTTCAATTGTTAAACGATCCGAAGACCAATCATCTTCTCCCCAACTAATGTGGTCCGCATCCTTTTCTCCTGATAACCAAACCCTTGTATTTAAAACTGCACCATCTTCTTCGTTTATCGCTACATGCTTAATCGATGCCTTTAATGAATCCGCAAATAGACCATAGTTAGTCACTGGTTCGTTATCTCGATTGCGGGCTTCAACGATAAAATTGAAAGAAATACCCTGTGCCATATAAGCAAAACTATCGTGACCGCTAGAATAGTTCCAACTGTTACTAATAAGTGTTAAGTAATCAGGATAAAAACGACCTATATTCTTGTTTCCAGAAAATCCGCCAAGAATCTTGCCATAAAAGCTGCTCGAGTCTTCGGTCACTTCAAAGTTTATACTACCAACTTCTGAATAATTTAAACTTTTGAATTTATAACCATTATCATCAAGACTAATATCGGAACTAGACTGAGTCAATTGGCTACCAGGCTCTAAGCTACCAAGCACTGCACCATTATTGCTAGGAGTATCCAGAGTATGAGTTGCAACGACAGCACCAGAGGACAGCAAATAGTTTTGTGTTACTAAGCTATTGTTACACGAAGGGTTAGCGTTACTCGAGAATCTAATTGGTTTAGCAAACACGTCAAACTCTTCCCCCGCAGCAACAAACGCATTCCCACCACTGCTGTTACCATCAGAATTGCTGCCTGTACAAATTGCAAATTTCCAAGGTCGAGAGTAGATCGAGAAACTTCCCTCTACATCGTAACTCCCATCCTCGGGGCAACCTGCGAAACCTGTACAATCAAAACTGCTGTCTTTTAAAGTGACATTGAAAAGGCCTGATTCAGAAATAGTTAAGTCTGTTGAGGCGATGCCTTTTTTGAACTCAGGTAAGTAAGTCAGCGAACCATCGGAGCCACTCCAAGAGCTATCAAGCTCATGAGTAATAGTAACTTCATCACCAGCTTCACCTGCATAATTTTCAGCAACAACAATTGAGCCCCCTAGGTCGCAGGCTAAAACTTTAGTTACCGTAGGAGTAGCTTGCCCCGCAATAACGTCAAGACGATTTGTTGGACTATTGCCATCCACTAAAGAGAATTTAAATGGTACAAACTTGAACTGGCTTTCTACCCCTTTGCCAGAATCATCGACTAATATCGCGGTTAGCTTATAACTTGTATCAAAATCAATGCTGCTCGTACTTTGGGCTGTGACTTGTATAGTCAACTCGCCATCATTATTAGAAATATAATTAGGGTAAGTACCTGAACCTTTTAGCAAAGAAACGTCGAATTCATCAGCGTCAGGCGTAATACCTACGGTAACACCTAGGCTTTCCCCCACACCATTGTTAGAGGTATTAATAGTAAATTGAGGGGAATCGTCGCCACACATCAAAGCTAAGTCCGTCGCGGGAGAAATTTCAATGTCATAATCATCACTAGGAACTATACAACTTGTCTCCGCGTGAATTAGAGCATCTGATGACATATTTATAGCTTGCGCTGATACGGCACCATAAAGTCTAGCTGTACCACTCATGTCTACCTTTTGCTCACTGTACAATAAGCCAGTAAAAGTTGTCTTATTACCAGAACCGCTGCTATTTAAGCTTACTTGATTCGTGCCATTTTCTAATACGTTAACTCTAAAGTGTGTGTCACTTGCAAGTACAGGCTTATCACCGCTCCAACTAACAATGGGGATACCCGCGTAACTACCATTATTGACTGATAGTTTTTTGGTAAAAATGGTGACTGTATCGCCACTCTTTACACGCAACTCACCAGTACCATTGATATTTAGTGTGCCAATTTTATATTTACCGGATTCAATTTCGACCACAGCACCAGTACCAATTGAAATACTGTCATACTCGTAGATTTTCACCCCACCAACAGTGATAGGCAAGGTAGTAATGTTATGTGTGTAAGGAATATCCAGTGAATTACCAAGATTATCAGGCACGTCTTCCAGCGCTTCTTTATCGATAAGCAAATCATCTAAGCCATAACACTGCTGCCCCTCACAAGCGACACCTGTTCTATCATGGGTATTGGAATCTAAAAAGCCCACATAACGATTCCCGTTATCTCTAAGCGCGCCTACTATTTTAGGAGAACCATTAATTTCTAAGCTCCCGTTCGACCCTTTCCAAGTTTGGGCCGGGCTCTTATCATTAAACCCTTCACAAATGCCTATTTCATTAGGTCGGTCAAACATGAAAAAGCCCACATCTTCCGCAATATGAGACCTTTCACTGTCCTTGTCCATATCCTCTTCAACAATAAAATAAACTTTATCTTTTGTAATATCACAACGACGAACCCAGCCGCCATTATTACCACTGCGAGAGTTTTTATTGGCAACTAATATAGGAGGAGCATCAAAGCCCGCATCAGCTATCGAAGTAAATTCTTCACAGCCGATCTCTATTGGAGAAATAACTTTTTCACTCAGCGTAGTCGTAACTCTTGTTTCAGCATTACCAAGAAAAAAGCGCGCACCTTGAATAAATCCGGACCCTTCACCTGCCACAAAAGCGACATTCTCATTTTCTGATATTGAATTATTATTAATGACTTCCGACTTCTCTAATGCTAAAGAGAAGCTTTCAACTCCAACATTTCGAGCCATACCAGTAAACCAAGCCGATGTATTATTTTTTTCTTGCGGTTGAACTAAAACACCAGGCTTAAAGTTAAATGAATCTAAGCCATAATCCTCATAACGGATAAGATCTGCATTATTTCTTTCAGAAGAGACTTGAGAGGCAGCAGTGTTTGTATTAACAAGACCTGCAACAATTTGGCTTTCACCATTATTTAAAGAAATGACGCCCTCTTCGATAACAAAGTAATCAATATAATTACTACTTTTTAAAGGGTCCCCTTGCCCACTCATAGGGGCGTCTAGATAAGTAATATTGTTTGTCTTCTTCTTAGCACTTGGTGCTATTTCTTGAACTATTGTCGCAGATTGCCAAGTTGTATTGATTACAGACGCTGTAGAAGGAAGTTCTGTTGTCCCATTACTTCTAACGGACAAGCTTGCATCAATAGTAGGCATAACAAACACGAGCGGCTTAGGTTTTGCTATGTCATAAGTGTTATTAAAATTCAGTGTACAAGTCACGACTTGCTTGTTGTCTGGCCCTGGAGATGAGATCGTGCAATTGTTATCCGTAAGAGTACCAAATTCAAATTGAGGATTTTGGTTGATTGGCGGATCTATCGAACCACATGCGTCTTCAGGATCAGTTCTATAGAGGCAGGTGCCATGAACTACACTTCTATCACTATCTTCATAATCACGAAAATATATCGTAGACCAATTATTATTGGCAGCTGTAGCATTTCCGTAAATAACAGCCCCATTATCAAGCTCAATATTATGGTTAGCACTACTAATATTACCGTCAATCTCTGAATCAGAGATATTTAACTTACCTTGAGCGGAAACATCGCCACCAACTTCGGCATCATTTAATACGAATATTTCGTTATTACTGCGGTTAGTGACATTGCCGCTAACTTCAGAATTATCAATGGTTATTGTTGAACCACCGTCTACATAGCCTCCTATCTCAGAATCGTTTAGTACTGAAATATCGTTGGTGCTGCGATTAGAAACATTTCCAACAACCTCTGAGGCATCAACTTTTATTGTGGTACCACCATCGACATACCCACCAACTTCAGAGTCATTTAGTATAGATATGCCATTATTTCCGCGATTATAAACGTCGCCAATAACATCTGAACCATCGATCGTTATCGTGGTTCCTGCATCAACATATTCACCAATCACACTGCTATAAATACTAATATTATGATTTGTTGTATTTTTCACATATTTGTCAACAGTGGAGTTTTTTATAGATATAGCGTAGGGAACATAAATAGACCCTTTAAGCACGACTGAATCAAGAGTCGTATCCCCCCCCCAATTATTCGATTGTAATTCAACATAACCCGATGTTGGTTCGATGGTCGTAGATTTTATATCGTAGCCGCTATAAGCATTAATAACAGAGCCTCCATCTAGAGAAACAACTGCATTATCAGCTTTAAACTGACCTTCACATAGATACACTCTAGGGTTGTTAGAGGTTGAATGATTACCAGTACATAATTGTCCGAAATCATTGGAGTTATTCAGATCATAAGGGGTTGAATATGCAGGGGTGGTCATAAAAAAAAGAAGGAGCAGTAAACCAATTCTTAAATTTAGTCCCAGATTATTACTTTCACTCATAACCATAACTACTCCCTCACCCAAACTTCTTGAATTCGTTGCACTTGGTTAATACCTGACCCGCAAATGGCAGTAGATTCAATCTTAAAAAAACCAACATCATCTAAAATTCCGATCGGAGTACAAGTTAACTCTTCAACTGTACAGATAGTCGACATCCCACTGCTCACTTGATTTGAATTTAAGTTACCACACGCTGCACTAACACTTGTTGAAACCGCGGGAGATACAGTCAAAGGGTACACTTGAGTAAGTGCCCACTCATTCGCAGAATGCGCTAGCAACCAAGCCTGTGTCCCAAGTTGCTTACGGGTCAATGTATCGTGATTTGACCATTGGACTTGCACTAGAGAAGTCGCGAGGAAGCCCATCACCACGATAACAAATACCGCGACGACCAAAACACTCCCTTGTTGAGATGATTTACTATGGCGCATTGAGTACCTGCACATCTTGTTGATAAACACTGATTTCGTTGTTTTGCTCAAGCACAAGTTCGATATGAATCACACCACCGCGCTGTAAGCTTGGCTCTTCGTAACGGAAGTTACTTTTTGTATAGTTAACGCTATCTGTGACCCTTACGCCATTACGCTCAATGACACCTTGTCCTTCGATAGTATTGTTCACTATACAGAAGCTGACATGATTGTTTTTTTCATAAATATAGTGTCGTTTTGCAATAGACTCACTCACAAGACTCAAAGCTGTAACACTGAAAGAGTTGGTATTCTGAACTGCACCCGAGACGTCAATTCGTTTATTGGACTCCACTGCCAAATCATTAAAACTACTTGGATTTATAATAAGATAATCTCCTACAGAGAGACTTGGGGCATCTTGACCAACAATGAAGTCCAATTGATTGCCTGGTTCATCGAAGTGATAAAAACCGGAATATTTGATCGAATAGAATGAAAGACACTTTCTATCAAAAGCAAGTGTAGGTAAAAAAGTCTGAACTTCAGTGAAGCTATTGGGAACTGCGTGGCTTATCTCTCGCGACATTTTCTCAACAACAAACTGCCCTTTTACTTGCACCTTTTGTCTATCGATAGTGTCGACATAACCTTTCATGCCATATTCAACAAAGCCTGCAATCGCTAGGCCAATGACGGCAACCACAACAATGGTTACGATCATTTCTATCAAAGTAAAACCACGTTGTTTCATTAGTAGTTCCCCTTGTAAGCAACCAAGCTATAACGGTTGTTACCACCAAATATCTGTAACTCAACTCGCTTCATCGTTCCAATTACATTGTCGTTAAGCCCGTCCATGTCTTCGTCATAAAACACCAAGACCTCAACACGGAAATTGGCATAACTGTCTTCGATATTTTCATCTAGGATATTAGCAAGTGGGTACTTAATAGGTGATACACATGCTGATTCAGTGGTATCGGTGTACCAGCATCCAATATAATCATCGACATCATTAAAAGCAGCGGGCGCAGTCTCTGCCCCATCCACTCCCAGTTCATTAGGGGCAGAACAAGCCGTCGCACCAGCATCCCCACAACGCACCAGACCACCATCAAAATCACTGTGTTCATCAAAGCCGCGAGCTAAAATTTGATTCATCAAACTCTGGCCTAAGGCCACGGAACGGTTTTGATATTGTGGGTCTGCTGAACTTGCCACTTGTGGTGCTAAAAAACTACTAATCGTCACCATCGCAATACCCAGTACGATAATCACAACAATACTTTCAATCAGAGTAAAACCACGTGAGCGAATCATAGACACGCCCCTTCACTCACATAACCTTGAGAATTGATACACACACTGGCTTGGTTTTGCGCTGAGGTAATCAAGATGCTCACACCACTACTGGCGGTATCAAGCGGGTTACCGAGAAGATCAAACGTAATTTGTGACACTGAAGGTGTAGTACTAAACGAGACTTGATCAGCTACAACTAAATCGCTCCGAGAGTTAGGGTCACTAGCACTGCAACCTCTTGAACTACCAATACAACTAGCATTGATAGTTATGCGGCTGCGCAGACAAAGTTTTTGAAGATCAAGGTTACTCGTATCGTTACAGTAATTGTATAAGTTGGGGATATTGGTTTGAATGCGATTCACTTGAACCTGACGAATCACCGAGATAATTTGCTCTTGCGCAGTAAAAGTAGAAAAGCTAGATGTACCGACGAAGCGACTTGCGGCAAAGGTGGAAACAATACCGAGGATAATGATAACGATGATCAGCTCTACCAGAGTAAAGCCTTTGGGTGGGGGGCTGTTATCCATAATAAGTCTCTAACTGCCTAGCGAATACTGATTATACAAGATAACGAAACTAACGATCTTATGTATATGAATAGTTTTGATATTTATGTGCATTGGATAGAAAAAAGGCCAGCAGGAGCTGGCCTTAGAAACAATTTAATCAATTAGTTCGCTGGATCTGCACACTGTGTTGCATTTTCTACAACGCCAATTACAGGTTCACCACCAGTAGTGCCAACTTCTGTATAAATTACACAATCATTAGTGTAGTTTTCAATACCAAAGAAAACTGAACGGTTTGGAGATGCTCCAGTTGTACTTTTGAAGATAAAATCGCTACCTGAATCAATAGCACCAACACCTTGCACAATAGTCATAATTGCATTTGATGTAGCTTCTGGGTAACCATTAATTGTATTAACGTCATTATTGCCAGCACCCGCACTAACAGCACCAGAAGTAGACTCTAATCCTGCAATAGCTGCTTTACCATAAATGATACCTGATGCACCTTGCATAGCACCAGCTAGACCTTCAAGAGTTGCATTTTTCGCATCATCTTGCAGGTTTAGGAAACGTGGTGCCGCAGTTACAGCAAGAATACCTAGAATAACAATTACAACCACTAGTTCGATTAGGGTGAAACCGCCTTGTCTTTTCATAGTTAAGCTCTCTCTATGTTTAATTTTACGCAGACTTACTGCAAAGTTACGGTCACACGACCAGTTTTAATTTCGTAAACAAATTCATGTTCTGTACTACCTTCTAATTGAACGTAAGTACAGGTTGCATCACCTGAATTCGCTTGCGCTGAATATTTGTAATTTGAGTCATTAGCGACATCTGAAACCGCACCTACTTTAGGTGGATTTTGCAGCAAGTTTTCCATCAACTCAGAACATGTTTCATCTGAAATATCTTGTGGCGCAGTGCTCGAATTGTTGTTCAGAGTCCACGGATAGCCATCTCTAAAATCGGTATCGACGTTGTTACTGTTCTTTGATCTTGTTAACCAAAAATCAACACCATCATAATTTACAGTATTGTATGTTTCAACACCTATCTTCTCTGATGGCCTTGCTTCTGCTTCCCACTGCGCTCTCGCCGACAAAACTGCTGTCGCAAAACCGCCAGCAACACCTTCAATACTTGATTTCTTGGCTTCATCTGTCACATCTAAGAAGCGGGGTAAAGCCGCCACTGCCAATAAACCAACGACAACAATTACGATGACTAATTCGACAAGGGAGAAACCCTTTTGATTTTTAAGCATTTTCTACCTACTCATCTAATTACTAACGCGCATTATACATTTGCACACGTATAAAACCATAAAAAAACTGTCAATATTTTCACAAAGCCAAAATATTGGCTTTTACACTAAACCTTTCTCTTTCAAGTAATATATCTACCTGATATTTATCAGAATAATGATAACTACAGTGAAAGTGTATGTTATCACTTTTATCTTCAACACTTGGAGAGCTTAGCCCTAAAATGCTCCCTTGAGGATATAATTGATCCAGCCAATAATTACAGTCTCGCTCCGTACCTTGGATAGGCATTACCCACCCAGTTCTGCTGTAGATCTTTGGGGGTTCCGAGCCTTCTTCTTGCCCAGCACCCGATAACAAATACTGCTGTTTGAACAAATTGGCTTGCTCTAAAATCCGCTTGCTCGCGACGATAAATGCCGTGTTAGTCGCTTCTTCTTCTACCGTTTTAAATGCCGAAAGCACACCGACAATAAGAAAAAGAATAACCACAGTCCAAATAACAAAACGTGAGCGTTGTAGGTTATTTAGCATTCCCTAGCCTTTGATTGCATCCAACATTCCCCACATCGGCAAGAATATACCTAGCGCCAAAATCAGCACCATGCCCGCAACAATGGTTAACAAAATGGGTTCAATTCTGGCGGTCAAAGTTTTCAGATCGTAATCGACTTCGCGGTCATAAAAATCAGCCACTTCAAGTAATAGCTCATCAATACGACCCGTCTCTTCACCGACGGAGATCATTTGTATCACGAGCGGTGTGAAAATTTCGCTGTTAATCGCGGTCGACGAAACCGTACTACCGGCTTCAATGGCCGATTTCATGGCTTGAACTCGCAACTCTAGAAAACGGTTATCTAAAGCTTCCGCCGAAAGCGCTAGCGACTGGTTCAGTGGAACACCCGCTTTAAGCATCAAAGCAAAAGTACGCGAGAAGCGTGACAACAGTGCTCGATTCACTACCCCGCCAATGACCGGCATTTTTAAGCGTAATCGATCCCACTTTTCCAAGCCTTTGTCTGTCTTCACCCAAGCTTTAAAAGCGAAGATAAGACCAAAGATCACTCCAAGCATTAAGCCCCAGTAATTCACAAAGAACTCAGACATACCAATCAAGATACGAGTAGGCAGCGGCAAGTCGACACCAAAGCGCGCAAACATGCTTGAGAACTGTGGAATAACCTTGATGTTAAGAATGAACATTGCAATCAAGATAAAACTGATCACGAATGTTGGGTAACGCATCGCAGTCTTAATTCGTTTGCGAGTCTCAACTTCTTGTTCGTAATATCCAGCTAATTGCAGTAAAGCCTGATCTAGACGGCCTGTGTTTTCACCAACGCCAATCATCGAGACAAACAACGGACTGAATACCTTTGGGTGCATCTGCATTGACGCCGCTAAGCCGCGACCATTGGTTAGCTCAGCAACCACCTCTTCCAAGGCGGCTTTCAGCTGCTTATTTTCGCAGTTTTGAGTGAGGCCTTTCATCGATCTTAATAGTGGTACACCCGCTTTGGTTAGGCTGTATAACTGTCGACAAAACAGAACCAACACCTCTAACGGTACACTCGGAAAGAACAGACTCGATACATCCATATCTAAGACTGAACCACCACTTTTGCCCAGTTTGATAGAGGTTGGAATGATCCCTTTACTCATCAAGCTTTCAGCAGCAAGATCTTCGTTATTCGCGTCTAATTGCCCACTTACTTGACTACCATCAGAGCTGCGACCTACATAACGATACGTTGGCATATCATTCTACCCCTACAGATAAATTGGGTCAGTGGCACCGGACGCATCACCTTCGCCAAGATGCATTATCTCATCAAGACTCACGACACCTTGCAGAGCCAATTCCATCGCAGAAGCCAATAACGGTTTATAGTTTTCAGACTGTCTCGCCTTTTGAGCAAAACCTACCGCATCATTAGCTCTCAGTGCATCCATCATGTTTTGCTCTAGCTCCAACATTTCAAATACACCAATTCGCCCGCGGTAACCGGTTAAGTTACAGTTCTGGCAACCACGGCCTTTCATAAACGGCACACCTACTTGGTTAGGGAAACGGACGCTCAGCCATTGCTTGCGAGGTTCATCTAACTCATCCTCAACCTTACAATCTGTACACACTTTACGAACTAATCGCTGTGCGACTACTGCTCGAACAGCGCTCGCGACCAAGTAACCCGGAGCACCCATATCCATCATACGCAACGCGCTGTCTACCGCATCATTGGTATGTAACGTACTTAATACTAAGTGGCCGGTCAGTGCAGCTCTCAAGCCTATCTCAACGGTTTCGTGGTCACGCATCTCACCGATAAGAATAATATCGGGATCCTGACGTAGAAAGGTTCTCAAGATAGTAGAGAAATCGAGATTGATCTTAGGGTTTACCTGAACTTGATTCACACGAGGTAGGCGGTATTCCACCGGGTCTTCCGCAGTAATGATCTTTTTACCCGGTTCGTTTAATTCACTTAACGCGCCGTATAAGGTTGTTGTTTTACCTGAGCCGGTTGGGCCGGTAACCAAAATCATGCCATGTGGACGGCGCAATTGTTGACGCAGACGAACCAACAGATCACTCGGTATGCCCGACTCTTCTAGTTTACGTAGGCCTGCTGACTGGTTAAGAAGACGCATAACCACTGATTCACCGTGCTGTACTGGCATGGTCGACATACGAATATCAACCGACTGACCTTTAGCTCGGATATTAAATCGGCCGTCTTGAGGAAGACGTTTCTCTGAAATATCGAGGTTTGCCATCAGCTTCAAGCGCAGTACAAGTGCTGAAGCAATATTCACTTCATTCAGCAATGTTTCATGCAGCACACCATCAATACGCTGACGAAGACGCAATACGTTTGAATCTGGCTCGATATGGATATCCGAAGCACCAACCTGAATAGCATCTTCAAATAGTGAGTTGATCAGCTTAACGACGGTAACTTCATCACTGTCTTCTTCAGCGATATCGAAATCAAAAGCATCATTAACTTGGTGTTCAGCGTGAAGTTGCTCAGCAAACGAGGCAATCTCTTTGGTTCTTCGATAATAGCGATCGAAGCCATCAACCAATTGCCTTTCTTGAGCAACAACGAATTCAAGCGCGTAATCGCCGAGCTGACCAAGCAAAGACTCTTGGGCAAACAGATCGGCTGGGTCACTCATCGCAACACGTAACGTATCGCCTTGGCGTCCAATAACCAATGCACGAAGGCGACGAGCATGTACTTCGGGTAAAAGCTGTACTGCTTCAACATCGACAACGGCTCGGCTTAAATCAATAAGAGGAATCGCTAACTGCTGCGACAAAAAGCTCAGCATTTGCTGTTCTGACAAGAAGCCAAGCTCAATTAGCGCATCACCGAGCTTACGCCCAGTACTTTTCTGAGCGGCCAGTGCTTGTTCAACTTGAGCCTCAGTGATAATGCCTTCTTCGACAAGCAAATCACCAAGTCTTTTTCTTAATCTAATTTGCATCGCCGCTCTCCTCTAAAGCATTGAGTATTTTTAACCGGTCACGCACAAAGCTTTGTGATTGAGATGAGATACCGACTCTAGTCAACGCACCTTGATATGATTGTTTTGCTGCAGCGAAGTCTAACTGGCGTTCTTGCTGAATCGCTAAGCCCAACCACCAGCGAGCGTTATCTGAATCGACTTCAACCAACTTTTGATAACTCTCGAGTGCGATTTCTTCTTGCTGTGATTTTTGGCTCAACGCCGCACGCATTGCTAGATACTCTTGAGTTGGATGCGGAGGCATGTGTACTAAAGGGCTCAGCGCCGCTTCTGATTGATTCGCTTTAACCAGCAGTTTAGATAACCCTAATCGCAATTTTTCACTGTTGATGTTGAGCTTGATACCAGACTGATAAAGCTCATAGGCTTTGCGAGTATCGCCTTTACCAAAATAGAGAATCGCAAGTTTCTGGCGGACATCTTCATTTCGTGGCGTGTAGCGTAGAGCTTCAGTGTAGCCCTTCAACGCACCAGTAAGATCGTTCGCATCAAGCGCTTTCTGAGCTCGACCTTGTGCATTCACAGATAGCTGTTCCGGAGTTAACTCAACCTGTTCGATCAACATTCCGCTATTTTCTGAATCACCAGAGGCTACAGGCTCATTAGAGATAGACGCAGGGGCTTTTTTTGCCACACTAGCAACGTAAATCGGTTGGGGAATTTCAGTCTTAGTCGTTTCAGGCACGCTTAGAGCTTTAGCCGGTGTTTGTTGTTTTGTCGCTTTTGGGGCAGACATAACAACTGATTCGGAAACACTAGGCTTAGATTGAGCGCTTTTTGCCATCGCAGTGTTTTCTGTTGAAAGGATCGCAGAGTCTAGTGTCACCAATTTCTTAGTTGGCGATGAGATAGGTTGAGCAACTTCCTGAATGTCATTTGAATCATCAACGACAGAGACTTGAACCTGTAAATCTCGAGTTGAGATTGACTGCTCAACAATAGACTGATCAATCACAGGGCCTTGCGATATCGCCCAGCCGCCCATCGCTAAACTCAAAGTAAAACCCGCAACAACCCAAACTAGGGGGGAACGCGTTTTTACTTTAGGTACGACTGCCGCTTCAATCGAAGTCGCTGATTTTTTCTTTGCCAATTCAGACAAGGCGTTGTTAATGACGCTCATAATTAATTCCAACCCCACAGTATTGGCGTTTTAAATTTAGGCTTACACACATCGTACGTTTCATGCATAGCTGAAAAAAGATGTTGGTTGTCGATACTTTTCTTATCTTCACTGAACGAAAGCAATAGAGCCTTATGGCAAAGTTGGTTTATCAATCTAGGGATACCTAACGACGAACGACAGATCGCCTTTTTTTGATTCAAGCTGAATAACTCAGGGCTACCACCAGATTTAGCGATTCGATTATCAATATAAGCCACCGTTTCATCGAGATTCAGCGGTCTCAGTGTCGAACTAAATGTGATTCTTTGGCGAAACTGCCTTAGGTGATAAGCCTCTAATCGAGCATCCAATTCTGGCTGACCTAATAAGACAATCTGCAGCAGTTTTTTATCTTCCGTTTCAAGGTTACCAAACAACCTTAATGTTTCGAGCGCTTCATCCGATAGAGCCTGAGCTTCATCAAGAATAGCCACCACTCTTAAACCAGAATTGTGCAATTCAATGAGCTTATGCTGAATGTTATCAACCAAGGTTGCTTCATTATCGACAGCTAAACCAAGCTCTGTTGCAACCGCCTGGCGCAAGTCTGCCCCTGATAACACAGGGTTTGGTAAGTAGATCAGAGCTGTACAGTCATGTAGGTGATTGACCAACATCCGGCAAACCATGGTTTTTCCAGTGCCTACCTCTCCGGTCACCTTAATCACGCCCTCACCCATTTCCAACGCCGAGATTACCGTCTGAATCGCTTCGAAATGAGGCGCTAAGCCATAGAAGAAATCGGTATTCGGCGTTAAGGTAAATGGCAGTTGTTCAAAACCAAAGTGAGCTTGATACATACGACGACCTAGCTTAGTGAGACACTGCCACTCTATATTGAGAAAGTAAGCAATTACTCTTCATCAGGGAACCACTGCTGAAGAAGATCACGTGAACGCTCCAACTCATTTTGCCAAGTATTCACACCCACGATCGTTGGCTTAAGCAAGATCACGAGCTCAGTTTTTTGCGTTAACTGATTGGTGTTGCGGAACAAATGACCAAGTGCTGGGATATCACCAAGGAATGGGACTTTAGAGGTTACGTCACTGGTGTTGGATTTCATTAACCCACCGATCACCACAACATCGCCATCTCGAGCTCGAATCACTGAGTCAGATTCACGAATAGAGCTTTTCGCCAAAGGAAGTTGCACCAAGCCCGTTGTTGAACCTAGGTTGAGCTCTTTTACTTCTTCCTCTACTTCAATAACGGCTGGGTGAACATGTAAGAACACGCTACCTTTGTCATCTATCTGAGGGGTCACGTCTAAAGAAATACCAGAGAAGAACGGAGTTAGTTCAACCTCAGGCGCCACATTCGCGTTGTCACCACTGCCTACCGCGCTAGATAAATCCGTCACGTAGTATTCGTCAGTACCCACTTTGATAACCGCTTTCTGGTTGTTTGCAGCTGTGACTCGTGGGCTTGATAGAACGTTCAGGTCACCTTGAGTATCCATAAAGCTCAATACCGCTTCAAAACTGCCATCTGAGATCGTTACGTTGGTTTGCCCGCCTAACAAAGAGCTGATCGCATCTAATGGAGGCAAAGTTCCACCAGGTCGATCAATTACCACACCGCCGCTGCCAATCGACTTAGATAAATTAGACCAGCTAATACCTTGTTGGTAACCATCACTCAAGGTTACTTCCATGATTTTGGCTTCTAGGATAACTTGACGCTGCAGGCGTTTTTGAGAAATACCTAAGAACTCTCGAACCTCACGAATTTCGTCAGGGTAAGCACGCACTGTAATCACACTCGCTTGCGGGGTCACGACAACGCTTTGCCCATCGCCCGAGCCAATTAAGTGAGCAACCGCCGCTTCAAGCTGTGGCCAAAAATCACTTTCAGAGGTCGTTTCAATCTCTGTACCACCATTCGATGTCGAGTTTGATGAATTAGAAGAGTTAGATGAATTTGACGAGTTTGAGTTCGAGTTTGAAGAGCTCGATGAATTCGAATCTGAGTTAGAGATCGTGCCGGTGGTGATCGTCGTTAGTGAGCGACCAGAACGCTTAACTTGTAAGTAATCGACAGGGATCGTTACGGTGCGAAGACCGGCAGGATAAACTTGAATCACTTTGCCACGCTTTTCAATATCGTAGCCATACATATCTTGAGCAACAGCCAGTACCTCATCTAACGTCACGTCCGTTAGATTAAGCGTAAGGTTTCCAGACACACTTGGGTGAATAGCCGCACTATATTCCGTACCTTTCACTAAGCTGGCAAAAAAAGTTCTCGCTTCAACGCCTTTTGCCTGAATACGAAAACGCTTAACCGTTTCCATCCCCGGAGACATCGAGTCAGAATTAAGCTGAGGCATAAGGTCATCTTGAACCGACGAAGGCAGCTCATGAAGCGCTCTGCTATTGGCTTCATTAATTGATTCGTTTAAAGACTCTTTAATCTCAACAGGATCTCTATGCCCCATCGAACAGCCGACTAAAGATGACACTAGGATTGCTACTACAAGTTTACGCATGTCTTCACTCTAACCTTAATTATTCTTAACATCTAAAGAGAACATCTCTAATTTCCACTGCTTAGAGCTTCTCTGCAGAGTGACGTATTCTGGATCTATGTTCTTAACTCGGTACCCTCTGATCGTTTCCCCTTGTCCGAGAATCTGACCATTCATAATCGCATAGCAAGGCGTATCTCCCTTACACACGATGCTTTCTAAAGAAGGCAAGCGATAACGAGTTGGTGCTTTCTTAGCAGGCGCCGTTTTCTGTTGAGGTGAAAGCCAGCCTAATGGCGCCGTGGGATCTTGCTCAGCCCACACAAAAGAGCTACTAAATAGCAAGGACAACAAAAGAGTTCTAACCACCGATAAACTCCTGTCTAGTACCTAATGTGTAAACCTCGAACACCAGTCGAGCTTTAGGATATTCTTCTACTGAGTATTCAAATGTGCGCCAGTAGTAACTCACAGGTAGAGACTCAAGTGCTTGAAGGTAAGCTGAGATATCAAAGTAACTGCCGGTTAGCTCCATTCTTACAGGGTGAAGAAAGTAGCCTGAATATTCGCTGGTCTCTTTATTGTTCGAAATCGCTTCTGGTTTTAATGACTCTAGCGATTCAAGCTTTAGTCCATTACCGGCGTTAAGAACGCTCTCCAGTAACTGCGACATTTGAGAAGGTGTGATTAATCCATCAACAATCTGAGAAAGCTGAAGAGAGAGATCTTGGCTCTCCACCAGCAGCTTTTTGTACTCTCGATTAATTTCTTTGTCTGGGTCTTTGTTTAACTGAGCTTGCAGAACAAGTAACTCACCTTGCTGCCTTTGATTCGATTGAGTCAGGCTGCTCGCCTTGGCATTTTTAGCTTGTAGATCGAGATACGCAGGCTCAACCAATAAGGTGAACAACAACATCGATAGGCCAACAAAACCACACACAAAAAGTAGCCATTTTTCTCTTTGACTTAATGCAAGAAACTTATCGCTCAGCTGGTTCCACTGCTGCATTATTTACTCTCCCGACGAGTACTTAGCTCAAACGTCACCACGTCCTGATCATTACGGCCAATTTTTAGTTTTTCAAAAGTGCGTCCGACTAAATTAAGCTCACTTTTAAACTGACCAATCCAGTTCGGAACGACATTTGCGTTACGAGCCAAGCCACTAAGATCTAAAGTATCGTGGGTCATGTAGATGTGCGAAAGAGAAATGTCATTTCGGCCTAATTTAGCTAAGGAATTCATGACGCCAGAATACCCGACTTGTTGGGATTCGTCGTATTGTCCAACAGCCTTCAAAGCCTCTTTTTTAGCCTCAGTCTCACGTTTGAGACGCGCAACCGCCGCGACTTTCTCTGGAGACGGTTTATGCTGAGTTAACTTACTATTCAATTGGTTAACTTGCTTGTTAAGTTGATTCGAGTCTTGTTGCAGGGCTGTTAGCTCTTTATCTAGATTAGAAACTTGATACTGCATTGCGAAGTAACCACCAAGCATCAAAACACAAACTACTCCCCAGCTCGCAACAACATTGGTCAGCGTAAAATATTCTTTTTTAGGCTTAAGGTGTTCAGGGTAAAGATTGACCTTAAACGTCTCTTTTTCAGCTGCAAGTTTAAGCAACAAACTCTCTGAATTATCACGCTCACCTTCAACCAACAGTGAAACTGTCGAGCTCAATGTACTGTTTAAGGCACTTTGTAACTCTGCTTCATCTTCTTCGTCACAACAGATTTTAAGCTGGTGAAGCTGGGTGCCTTTAATTTGAGAAGAAAGGTAATCAATCGAGCGTTGAAGCTCTAAAGCGAGGCCATCTAACTGCAGAGCACTTGACGCAACACCCGTTAAAGGTGGCACAACACTGCGGATGGTTCTTTGAAAACAAACGGTATTTTCGACAAACGCACCCAATTTAAAGTGTGAATTGACGCTACGTTGTAAAAGAATGAAATTAGACAGTTCGCCTGCACTGTAACCCCAGATTTCATCTTCAGGAGCAACACCTATTAATTCAACCTGAGCCGAATTAGTGATATTCAAAAGCTTGTCCAACAGCTTTTTAGGCAGGACATATACTTGCAGCTTGTTCGACGTTGGTAACGCGACCGCACTCGCAGTAATTTCCGTGACTCTTTCTGAAACAAGATCTTTGAGTAAAAAAGGCAGTGCTACCGACCATTCACTCTCTGGAATGTCCGGTTTATCAATTTGGTAGGTTTGGTAGTAGTTAGCACAGACAATCAGTTGGACGCTATTACTGGTAAACGCCTCACTGCTAAGCGATTTTTTTAGCGCACTCTCCCAGTCCCCATTAACCACGGGAATGCTGGCTACTTGAGGATCTTGTTCTGTCGATGAAATATAAATGACGTCATTGCCCAGCAAGACAACTTGCGAGCTACCTTTATTATTCGTTGGCTTTATTTTGTCTAAAATCGCTTTAAAATTCATTCTTAACTACTACTCTTACGCCATCGATTTCTTCGTCCAACTTTGACAACAGATTCCGCTTTCGCGGCTTTTTCTGCTTGATTAGGCAAAGGGATAATTTGTTGTTCTTCGTCGAAATATCTCCCTTGATAGCCGTTAATGCCTAACTCTATCAAGGTATTCTTTTCTTGTTTTGTCTCGACTCCAACGGCAATAACTTGAGTTGGAGAATCACCACACGCCCCAATTAAGCTTCGAACAAACAGTTGGTTCTCATGCCTTTGGTCGATTTTCTTTATTAGGCTTCGATGAAGCTTAATATAATTAACCTTCAAATCCTTTATATAGTGAGTGCTAACAATGGTTCGCCCAGCTTGGCCAACCACAACTTTACACCCTAAACCTCGCAACATCTTTGCCACCGGTCTCATATAATCAAGATGAGCAATCAAGTGCCCTTCTGGAAACTCAAACGCAAGCTGAGAGCGGTGTTGAGCAGAGAGCTGTAACAACTCACTCCTAAACCACTTAAAGTGCTGTTTATTAGCAAACGGGGTAACATTCAGATTCACTGAATAGTTGATAGGTTGAGTTGATTCTTTCAACGATTTCAACACAACCTTTAGAACCGATTGGTCCATTTGAGCTTGATAACCCACTTGCTCTACCGCAGGCATAAATCGAGACGATTTCAATAAACCTTTGTCAGGATCCTGAATTCTAGTAAATATTTCTCTATGCAATTCATTAACTTGACCAGATTCCGGCATAAGATAACACCGCTGAGCAAAGATTACTAAATTTTCAGGAAGCAGCGCTTTATCAAGTAATGTTCTCCAACGAACACTGCCTCTATCAAGCTCATTCTTATTCTCTTTCGGGTAACGGCTCCAGTTATTAATACGCTCTAACTGAGCACTCTTTAGTGCCGTTTCCGTTTCATCCATGATCTGGCTATGACGCTCACCTTCGGTATACATGGTCACACCAATATGACACCAGTTATCCGACTCTAAAGGCTCTGGCGGAGTTAGCTTATCTAACTGCCTTAAACACTGAGCAGCCAAGGTCGCAATATCTTTTGCGCCCTGATGAGGGATAAATACAGCAAAGTCCGCTTCGTAATAGCGAGAAAAAATGACATCGGGATAGCGTTGAACGATATTCGACAGTACTTCACCGACTTCAATAATAAAGCCGTCTGTGGTTTGCTTATCGTTAGCATCACTAACTTGCTCCCATTCGTCGATACGTATCAGTAACACACCGCCTCGAGCACCACTTTCATGCAGTGCCGATTCCAGCTTATTATCGAATAAAACTCGGTTTGCCGTTCCCGTGAGTTTATCTAGGAAAGTATGGGTACGAATAAAGGTATCAAAGCGACTTCGTTCTTGACGAGCATCTTGTAGCTCTTCAATCAATACATCTAAGGCTTCGCTTGCGGTATAAGGCCACTCTCGCTCATCTCCCTTTGCATGAGCTTCAACCTGACCGGCCAAGATCATTCTTCCTCGCTCTTCCAAGATTTCAGAACCCATGAGTTGTTCTTTCAACCAACGAACACCGCGAGCAAGACAGAACAGAACCAATGCGACAGCCAAAGTAATTGACCACATCGCTTCCATTGAGTAGTTGTAGCCAATATAAGGAGGAAGTGCTTTAAATTCGATTCGGTAGCCTTCATTCCGCTCTAAAATGAAGCTTTTCTCATAAAGACGATTGGGATCAATTTGTGGGGAGGTATCTTTGAAACGATAAACGATGCCGGTCTTGTTCGAGAGTTTCATCTCAACAATATTGCTCGCCTGCAACATCTTAGGCATCCAACGCTGCATTGAATACGCGGCATCAGGGTCTTCCATCTCTTTATCTACAACGTCGACAATGCCAACCAAATAATGGTCTAAATATTCCTGTCCAATGCGCTTAAAGGAAAGTGTGCCACCAATAAAAAGAATGAACATCGCGCTGATCACTATCACGGTGACAAATGCGACCAATCGAGTGCTCAATTTTAGTGTCGGGGTATATCTCATGAATAACGAAATCCTTTTCAACTCACATTATACCGTATTGCTACTTATACTATAAATTGACGTTGTAAATAAAGCGTTAAGAATTGTAGGTAACAAAAAGCCGCGATGAACGCGGCTTTTTCCAATTTAATACTGTCTTTATAATATATTAAAAACAGGATCTAAAATGGGATGTCATCATCAAAATCCATTGGCGGCTCATTATATTGAGGTTGAGCCTGCTGAGGAGCTTGTTGAGGTGCTTTTGGCTGCTGTTGAGCGGGAGCACTGTATTGTTGTTGCTGTTGTTGTGGCTGCTGTGGCTGACCCCAACCACCTTGCTGTTGGTTGTTACCCATGCCACCTTGAGCAGGAGCACCACCTTGAGCACGGCCGCCAAGCATTTGCATTACACCATTGAAGCCTTGAACAACCACTTCAGTTGTGTAGCGATCTTGACCGCTTTGATCTTGCCATTTACGTGTTTGAAGTTGACCTTCAATGTAAACTTGAGAACCTTTACGTAGGTACTCACCAGCAACTTCCGCAAGCTTGCCAAACAGAGCAACACGGTGCCATTCTGTTTTTTCACGCTGCTCGCCAGTTGCTTTATCACGCCATGACTCTGACGTTGCAATGGTAATGTTCGCTACTGCGCCGCCATTTGGCATGTAACGAATTTCAGGGTCATTACCTAGGTTACCCACTAATATAACTTTGTTAACTCCACGGCTAGCCATGATTTGCTCCGTCTAAATTCATAGTCTCAGAAAATTTTAGCGCACAAGAATAGCATGCTTTTCTGCAGTGATAAATCGCATTCCTATTCTCTCCTCACTACAAAGAATAAAAACGTAACAAATCATGATATTCAGAGCGATGTTGCTTTTTTCTCCACTTACAAACCACTCATTTACTTTGATAATTGATATTCAACGCAAGTCACTATCAAGGCGCTAGAGAAGCTAAAGCCTGCATGACAACGTGGAATCTAATCCCACTCAAACAGGACGTTTCAATGAGAAAATCAAGATACGCTCGCACTTTACACTTTCTGTGCATCGACCCAAACGATACCTATCTACATGTAAAAGAGATAGAAAAGCATTTATCTATTGTTCTCTACAAAATGACACCCGACGAATTAATGCTAGTTGATAGAAAGCGGAGTAACCGGATCTTGCTCGTCGATTACAGAGAGGTACCACAACTACTGATTATTTGTCCTAACCTGACTGTTATGTGGAAAAATCACGAAATCATTTTATTCAATGTCCCCCAGCAACTTCCAACCTCAGAGCTTCTTACCTATGGGGTACTAAAAGGACTCTTTTACAACACTGAACAAAAGGACAAGATTGCTCGTGGTCTTCAAGAAGTCATTGATGGCGATAACTGGCTGCCAAGGAAGGTAACCAATCAACTGTTGTTTTATTATCGCAATATGGTCAATACCAACACCACACCAACCAATGTTGATTTAACCATTCGTGAGATCCAGGTGATTCGCTGTCTTCAATCCGGGTCTTCAAACACACAAATCGCCGATGACTTGTTTATTAGTGAGTTCACGGTTAAATCTCACCTCTATCAAATATTCCGTAAGCTTGCGGTAAAAAATAGAGTTCAAGCGATAGCATGGGCAAACCAGAACCTGCTTGCATAATCGACCCACCTCTTAGTCTGACGATAATTTTGAGGGAAGCTCTAGTAAACCATGGCTATTGTTGCTGAATTTTCGACATAACTTATGCTAGAGTTGCCCTCAGAAATATCAACCACTCAGGTTGAATCAATAATTATTATAGATAAAGGGTCTTATCATGATCAAAAAGTGCCTTTTCCCGGCAGCTGGCTACGGTACACGTTTTTTACCTGCAACCAAGTCAATGCCTAAAGAAATGATGCCTGTAGTAAACAAACCTCTGATTGAATACGGTGTAGAGGAAGCTATCGAAGCTGGTATGGATGGAATGTGCATCGTTACTGGACGTGGTAAGCACTCGATCATGGATCACTTTGATAAAAACTACGAGCTTGAACACCAGATTAGCGGTACCAATAAAGAAGATCTATTGGTTAATATCCGTGAAACGATTGAAGCAGCAAACTTCACCTACATTCGTCAACGTGAGATGAAAGGCCTTGGCCACGCTATCTTGACGGGTCGCGAACTTGTAGGTGATGAACCATTCGCCGTTGTACTTGCCGATGACCTTTGTGTGAACGAGCAACAAGGCGTGCTAGCTCAGATGGTTGCGCTATACAAACAGTTCCGCTGTTCTATTGTTGCTGTACAAGAAGTTCCAGAAGAAGAGACTCACAAGTACGGTGTTATCTCTGGCGAAATGATCAAAGATGACCTTTTCCGAGTTGATGACATGGTAGAGAAGCCAGAGCAAGGTACAGCACCAAGCAACCTAGCGATCATTGGTCGTTATATTCTGACTCCAGATATCTTTGAATTAATCGAGCAGACAGAACCAGGTAAAGGCGGCGAAATCCAGATCACTGATGCATTGCTAAAACAGGCAAAAGCAGGCTGTGTATTGGCTTACAAATTTAAAGGCCAACGTTTTGACTGTGGTAGTGTTGAAGGCTATATCGAAGCAACAAACTACTGCTTCGAAAACCTATACAAGAAAGACCAGCAGCAAATCGAGCTAGGTAAACACTCGACCAAGAAAGAAGCATAACGACTGGTTAATCACTAACGTTACTGATTTTAGAAAGGGCGACTCTTTGAGTCGCCCTTTTTGTTTACTGTTTTTTTATCCAGTAAAACTTTGCACAAATCTCACTCTATGTAATACTTTAGCCACTTAAAATTACATGGTCTATTGAGATGGATAAAATAGAAATTAGAGGCGCTCGTACGCATAACCTCAAAGACGTCAACCTAACCATTCCACGTGACAAACTGACTGTCATCACCGGATTATCGGGTTCAGGAAAGTCGTCACTTGCGTTTGACACACTCTACGCAGAAGGTCAGCGTCGTTATGTTGAATCTCTGTCTGCTTACGCTCGTCAATTTCTATCTCTTATGGAAAAGCCTGATGTCGACCATATTGAAGGTCTGTCTCCAGCTATCTCAATAGAACAAAAATCGACTTCACATAACCCTCGCTCAACCGTCGGTACCATTACCGAAGTCTATGATTACCTCAGATTATTGTATGCGCGAGTAGGCGAACCTCGCTGTCCAGACCACAACATCCCTCTAGCAGCACAAACCATCAGTCAAATGGTCGATAAGGTCTTAGAACTGCCTGAAGGCTCAAAGATGATGTTGATGGCACCGATTGTCAAAGAGCGCAAAGGTGAGCATGTTAAAACACTGGAAAACTTAGCTGCGCAAGGCTTTATCCGAGCCCGAATTGATGGTGAAACCTGTGATCTATCCGATCCACCAGCACTTGAACTTCATAAGAAGCACACCATTGAAGTTGTGGTAGACAGATTCAAGGTTCGTCCTGATCTTCAACAGCGTTTAGCCGAGTCATTCGAGACCACATTAGAGCTCTCTGGCGGTATCGCTGTCGTCGGCTGGATGGACGAAACGGATCAAGAAGAGATCGTATTCTCTGCTAACTTCGCTTGTCCTAAATGTGGTTACAGCATGCAAGAGCTTGAGCCTCGCCTGTTCTCATTTAATAACCCGGCAGGAGCATGTGGTACGTGTGATGGTCTTGGTGTTCAACAGTATTTTGATCCAAGCCGAGTGATTTTAGATGAGAACCTAAGCATTGCTGAAGGTGCGATAAAAGGTTGGGATCAAAAGAACTACTACTATTTCCAGATGCTAACGTCGCTTTCAGAACATTATGGTTTTGATCTGTATGCGCCATTTAATTCTCTACCGAAAAAGACTCAAGAGATCATTCTAAAAGGATCAGGTCGAACTGAAGTGGAATTCAAGTACATCAATGACCGAGGTGATATTCGAGTTAAGCGTCATCCATTTGAGGGCATTTTAAATACCTTAGAGCGCCGTTACCGTGATACTGAATCTAGCGCGGTGCGTGAAGACCTTGCCAAATACATCTCAACCAAGTCGTGTTCTAGCTGTGATGGCACTCGCCTGAGACTAGAAGCTCGCAATGTTTTCATTGGTGATACAACACTTCCGGAAATCGTTGAACTTAGCATTGCTGACGCACTACAATTTTTCCAAGAATTGAAGCTAGACGGTCAACGTGGGCAGATCGCAGATAAAGTGATGAAAGAGATCAATGATCGTCTGCATTTCTTAGTCAACGTTGGTTTGAACTACCTTAACCTATCACGCAGTGCTGAAACGCTGTCTGGTGGTGAGGCGCAACGTATTCGTTTGGCGAGCCAAATCGGTGCCGGTTTAGTTGGCGTTATGTATGTACTTGATGAGCCATCAATTGGTCTCCACCAGCGCGATAATGAACGTCTATTGCAAACCTTAATTCACCTGAGAGACTTAGGTAATACGGTACTTGTTGTGGAACATGACGAAGATGCAATTCGTTGTGCTGACCATGTTATCGATATCGGTCCAGGAGCAGGGGTGCACGGTGGTCACGTGGTGGCAGAAGGTACCATGCAAGACATCATCGAAAACCCGAACTCTTTGACAGGCCAATACCTGAGCGGTGCTAAAGAAATTGCAGTGCCTGAAAAGAGAACGCCTATCGACAAGAAAAAGGTCGTCGAGATCGTTGGCGCAACGGGGAACAACCTAAAGAATGTGACCGCGACAATTCCTGTTGGCTTGTTCAGTTGTATTACGGGCGTATCAGGTTCGGGTAAATCAACGCTTATCAACGATACCTTCTTTAAAGTCGCCCACACTCAATTAAACGGTGCCACGACTGCAGTTCCAGCAAAGCACAAAAAGATTAAAGGGTTAGAACATTTTGATAAGGTAATCGACATAGATCAAAGCCCTATCGGTCGTACACCAAGATCAAACCCTGCGACCTACACAGGGATTTTCACCCCTATTCGTGAACTATTCGCGGGCACTCAGGAATCACGTTCTCGTGGTTACAAGCCAGGTCGATTCAGCTTTAACGTTCGTGGTGGTCGTTGTGAGGCTTGTCAGGGAGACGGCGTAATCAAGGTAGAGATGCACTTCTTACCCGATGTGTATGTGCCTTGTGATGTGTGTAAAGGTAAGCGCTATAACCGTGAGACTCTAGAGGTCCGCTACAAAGGTAAAACCATTGACGAAGTTCTAGAGATGACTGTGGAAGATGCTCGTGAATACTTCAACCCGGTACCTGTTATCGCTCGTAAACTGCAAACTTTAATGGACGTTGGCCTCTCTTACATTCGCTTAGGGCAAGCAGCTACAACCTTATCTGGTGGTGAAGCTCAGCGTGTTAAATTAGCGCGTGAACTGTCTAAACGAGACACGGGAAAAACCTTATACATTCTCGATGAGCCAACAACAGGCCTTCATTTCCACGATATCCAGCAGCTACTGACGGTATTACATAGACTGCGTGATCACGGTAATACAGTTGTCGTGATTGAGCACAACCTAGATGTCGTTAAAACAGCAGACTGGATCCTAGATCTTGGCCCAGAAGGTGGGCAAGGTGGTGGTGAGATTGTTGCAGAGGGTACACCTGAAGATGTGGCGTTAGTCGAAGGTTCACACACTGCTCGCTTCCTTAAGCCTATGTTAAATTTGAAGTAGGTGTAAAATAGCGCCCTGCGGGCAGACAGAAAAATGTTAAAGTAACAGAGCTTGTTTCAGAAGGAACAAGCTCTGTTTTTATAAGGTTAGGGATTTATGGCAACAATACACACTAGCGGTACTCAGCTAGAAAATCAGGTCACTCAGCTACCACTCAACAAAGCATTTCTGGCTTCTTTAGCTGTTGTATTCTTGTTAGCTATGCATTTTTTTATGCCGAATCCTGGTGGTTCGGGCCTTGTTCTATCCTTTAACCCTACCACTTGGCTAGCGCTAAGCTTCACGCTAGCGATTGGCTTTTACCAACTCGCGACCAATCGAGTACTCAAGTATTCCAAATTAACAATTGGCTTGTTGATTAGCTGCATCATACTCACGCTACCCATTTTATACAGCAATGCTGCACCTCAAGGAGCGTCAGGACGCTTGCTTGGATTGTGGGCGGGCTTTGCCTTATTTGTGGTGCTGCAGCAATTTAAGTTCAGCAATAAACACAAGCAACGTATGTTGTGGTTCATTGTACTTGCTGTTGTTATACAAGCACTATTTGGCTATGTGCAATATTTCTTATTAGAACCTGGCAACCTATTTGGCTACAACACTGCTGCAAACCGACCATATGGGATATTTCAACAACCGAATGTAATGGCAAGCTTTCTTGCTACTGGTTTTGTGCTGTCCGCTTACCTTTTAGCAAGGCAGCCTGCTAAATATAACCATAAGATCAGCGAATCATTCCTACTGTATTTAACTCCAACCTTAACCGTGCCCTTGCTGATCATCATTGCATCACGTACCGGATGGTTGGCCGCTGTCATTGGGTTTATCTGCATTCTGCCCTATCTATACAAGTTCTCGACCAAGAAACGCTTCTACGGATGGTGCGCATCAGTGCTCGTCGGTGTCGTCGTCGCTTTTTCGGTGATCAGCCTAAGTGCGACTGATAGCCTCGCTAGCAAGAAAGCGAACCTAGAAAGCCCGCGCGCTTATACGTTCCCGCAAGCTTTAGATATGATGATCGAAAAGCCATTTACAGGTTATGGTTACGGGAAATTTGAGTCTGAATACACGCTATATACAGCTCGCCAACATCAACTCAACTCGAACTATCATCCAGGTCTTCCTTCAATGGATCACCCGCACAATGAGTTCCTGTTTTGGGGAGTTGAAGGGGGGATTGTACCAATCATCGGAATCTTGATTGCTGCAATATTGGTGATGTCACGCATAACAAGTTCAGCAAAGGGAACACGTCTAGCCCTGCTCGCGTTATTTATCCCAATCCTTTTGCACTCTCAACTTGAGTATCCTTTTTACCACTCGGCGATTCACTGGATAACATTCATTATATTGATTTACTGGGTAGATCAGCGCTCTTCCCGACATTATCAACAGTCGTTCAGTATCATCAGCAAGACCCTATTTAGAGTGTTGAGCTTAGTGCTCCCTATTTTGGTCAGTTTTTATATGTTGAGCGCCCTGCACACCAACTATGTACTGACTAAGTTTGAACTGTCTAAGCCGAAAAATCCGGACATTCTTAAGCAGGTAACGAACCCAGTGGTGTGGAAAGATCGCTACGATTGGGATATATACAGCACTTACCTTAATATCGGCCTCTACAAAGCCGACCCGAGCCTTATACAGCCTTACATCGATTGGTCACTGGAGATCATTAAGAGCAAACCAAGACCGGCTTTCTACAGCAATCTGATTCTGGCGTATCAAGGCCTAGGAGAAGAAAGTAAAGCAGAGCAAATTCGTAGCGAAGCGAACTTTTTATTCCCTAACAGAGACTTTTCAAAGGTTCAGTATAAGAAAGTGTCACAAGCAGAAGATAACGTTTCGTCTGCAGAATAGCTGAGAGTTTACGAGATATTAACTCGTAGTATTACTTTTAGAGCAAACAAAAAAGCGCACGATCTCTCGTGCGCTTTCTTTTGAACTTTTTAGGCTAGTTACTTTAAGACATCTCTCAATGCTTTTAAGCACAGCGCGACATTCTCTTTACGAGCACCATAGCCCATTAGGCCGATACGCCATGCCTTACCAGCCAAAGAGCCAAGCCCAGCACCGATTTCAAGATTATATTCTTCTAAAAGCTGCGTTCTGATCTTAGCCTCATCAATTCCTTCTGGGAAATAAAGTGCATTAAGCTGCGGCAGGCGGCTCTCTTCATCAACCACAAACTTTAACCCTAGAGCTTCTACGCCTTCTTTAAGCTCTTGGTGCATCGCATGATGACGAGACCACGCATTATCTAAGCCTTCATTTTTCAACAAAACCAGCGACTCATGCAGAGCATAAAGGCTGTTCACGGGTGCGGTATGGTGGTAGCTGCGCTTACCTTCTCCACTCCAGTAACCTAATACTAAACTTTGATCCAAAAACCAGCTTTGCACTGGTGCTTTACGGGCTTTCATTTTATCAACCGCACGCTGAGAGAAAGTCACTGGAGATAGCCCTGGCACACAAGACAGACACTTTTGGCTGCCAGAATAAACCGCATCAAGCTGCCACTCATCAACCAGCAATGGCACACCACCTAATGATGTCACTGCATCAACAATCGTTAACGCATCAAACTGACGAGCGACAGCAGAGATAGCTTGAGCATCAGATAACGCTCCGGTTGATGTCTCTGCATGCACAAATGCAACAGCAACGGCATCGGGGTTTTCTGCCAATGCTTGTTCTACCTTTTCAACTGAAACGGGCTTGCCCCATTCGTCATCAACAAGGATGGCTTCGCCACCACAACGCACCACGTTTTCTCGCATACGCTCACCGAAGACACCGTTACGACAAACAATCACCTTTTCACCAGGCTCAATCAAGTTAACAAAACAGGTCTCCATACCCGCACTGCCCGGTGCAGAAACGGCAATCGTAAATTCGTTTTCAGTCTGAAAAGCGTATTTAAGAAGCTGTTTAAGCTCGTCCATCATCGCAATAAACAGCGGATCTAAGTGACCTATGGTTGGACGGCTCAAAGCCTGTAACACTTGAGGTGAGATATCTGAAGGACCAGGTCCCATTAACGTTCGGTGTGGTGGATAAAAGCTATCGATAGCAGTAGTGAGTGGTAAATTAGACATGTACATCCCTTACGTTAATGTTGTGAACAATCCACCCTAAAGCAAATTGATTACCTCAGCAATTAGCCATAAGTATTGAGGTCAAACCACTGTCACATAATTGTTAAAATTATTTTTCAATTATCTCAAGTTACGGATTGACATTGTTACCACAAAAACGTTCAATGAAACGGCTATCTAGCAGAAGAGGAGCACTGCCCAGGCAGATGTTTTGTGGAACCGCATTTCCAATACAAAACATTTATGGGGAGCAGTGCCGAGATAATAAAAGGATGCAGGACCTTTATTATCGGTTGAGCGGGCTGAATCCCGTCAACTGTCGCCATTTCTATATGGTGAAGAGCTTCTGAGGTTACTATTCTAATAATTCCTCTCTTTTTGCTCTAAAACTCTCTTCGAAAAACATCGGACGTTGGATTACCCAACCGTAATTTTATTTTAGGAAGTCGTGGGAGATATATCGTGAGTGCATCTAATGTAGCTGGTTCTTTTAATGTCGCTAAGTTTGGTGGAACAAGTGTTGCCAACTTTGAAGCAATGAGCCGTTGTGCTGCCATTATTGAAAACAACTCAAACACGAAACTGGTCGTGAGTAGTGCATGCTCTGGTGTCACTAACTTGCTGGTTGAACTAGCAAATGGTGTTCAAGACAAAGCTCGTCGTCAGGAACTAATGGCGCAATTAGCGGACATTCACAACGCAATTCTTGACCAACTCGCAGATCCAATCAGCATCGAAAAAGAAGTCCACAGCATTCTTGATGACATTGCGAGCGCTGCAGAGGCCGCATCATTCCAAACAAGTACTAAACTGACGGATCACCTTGTCGCATGTGGCGAGTTGATGTCGACACACATCTTGGCTCAGATCATCTCTGAACGAGGCACTCCTGCTGTTCGCTTTGATATCAGAGATGTGATGCGTACTAATGATGATTTTGGTAAAGCCGAACCTCAACTAGAAGATATTGCCGCTCTAGCGCAAGAGAAACTGATTCCACTTTGCCAACAACAAGTTGTCGTTACCCAAGGTTTTATCGGCGCTGATAGCGAAGGTAACACCACGACTTTAGGCCGCGGTGGCAGTGATTACTCAGCAGCACTGATTGCCGAATCTGTACAGGCGATTGGTCTAGAAATCTGGACGGATGTTCCGGGTATCTACACCACTGACCCTCGTATTGCACCTAAAGCTTCTCCTATCCCAGAGATCAGCTTTAGTGAAGCATCGGAAATGGCAAACTTTGGTGCGAAGATCTTGCACCCATCGACTCTAGTACCTGCACTACGCCACCAAATACCGGTATTTGTCGGCTCTTCTAAAGCGCCAGAGTTAGGTGGTACTTGGATTCGTCAAGAAGTTGAGAGCTCTCCTCTATTTAGAGCGCTTGCCCTACGCTGCAACCAAACCATGGTTACGCTACGTAGCGCTAATATGTTCCATGCCTATGGCTTTTTGGCAAAGGTATTCGAGATCCTTGCTAAACATAAGATCTCGGTCGATCTTATCACCACTTCAGAGATCAGTGTTTCACTAACACTCGATCAAACGGATACCTCTGGTGGTGCCCCTGAGTTACCTGAAGCCGCTCGCATTGAGCTTGAGGAGCTGTGTTCTGTAGATATTGAACACGACCTATGCCTTGTTGCTCTTATTGGTAACAACATGAGTGAAAGCAAAGGCTATGCGAAGCAGGTATTCGGCACTCTTGAAGATTTCAACCTACGCATGATTTGTTACGGAGCAAGCCCACACAACCTGTGTTTCCTGCTGAATGAGTCTGTTTCTAAATTAGCGATTCAGAAACTTCACCAAGAATTGTTTGAGTAAAAATGCGTTTATCACCAACAGATAAATAACTAAATCTCAGATACAAAAAGGGTTGCGATTAAGCAACCCTTTCTATTTTTTACTATACGAATCAAAGCTCGTCGTAGATTCAAACTAGTTAATGTTTGGACCTAACCACTTCTCGGCTTCTAACATGTCCCAACCTTTGCGGTCAGCATAGCTATCCACTTGATCCTGTTGAATCTGTGCAATAGCAAAGTATCTAGCATCAGGGTGTGAGAAATACATACCAGACACTGAGGCACCAGGCCACATCGCGTAGCTTGTCGTTAATGACATATCGATTGCCTTTTCAACGTCCATCAGCTCCCACAACGTACCTTTCTCTGTATGCTCTGGGCAAGCAGGGTAACCTGGAGCTGGACGAATACCTTGGTATTTCTCTCGAATCAAATCGTCGTTAGACAAATTCTCATCTGGCGAGTAACCCCAAATATCCTTTCTCACTTCTTTATGCAGATATTCCGCGAACGCCTCAGCCAATCGGTCAGCAACCGCCTGAATCATAATCGCGTTGTAGTCATCGCCTTTCGCTTTGTATTCATCAGCCAGCTCTCGCTCACCAATACCACCCGTAACCGCAAAGCCACCAATCCAATCCGCTTTACCGCTTTCTTTTGGCGCAATGTAATCAGACAAACAGTAGTTAAAGCCTTTTGGTTTCTCTGTTTGTTGACGAAGATTGTGTAGAACTTTTAGAACTTCGGTACGAGATTCATCGGTATACACCTCAATATCATCACCAACACTGTTCGCTGGGAACATGGCACACATACCACGCGCTTCAAGCAGCTTCTCTTTCTCTACGCGATCCAGTAAATCATTAGCATCTTTGAATAAACGTTTTGCCTCTTCACCCACTTCTTCATGATCAAGGATTGCAGGGTATTTACCAACCAATGACCATGTCATAAAGAATGGAGTCCAATCGATGTACTGACGCAAAGTTGCCACATCAAAATCATTGAAGATGTGAACTCCCGGCTTAGCGGGTGCCGGTGGCGTATACGCATCCCAATCGATAGCAACTTTATTGGCACGAGCTCTTTCAAGCGTGACAGGCTTGGTACGAGGCTTCTTACGATTGTGCTGATCTCGAACGCGATCGTAATCGATATCCAGCTTCTCAACGAAAGCGGGTTTCAATTCATCAGAAAGTAGTGAGGTACAAACACCCACTGCACGCGAGGCATTATTTACGTATACAACAGGTTCTGAATAATTCTGCTCAATCTTAACTGCTGTGTGAGCTTTAGATGTGGTTGCACCGCCAATCAGAAGAGGCAGCTTGAAACCCTGTCTCTCCATTTCTTTAGCAACATGTACCATTTCATCAAGAGACGGTGTAATCAGCCCAGACAGGCCAATAATGTCGACATTCTCTTCTTTCGCTACCTTGAGAATCTTCTCGCAAGAAACCATCACACCTAAGTCGATAATTTCGTAGTTATTACACTGTAAAACCACACCAACGATATTTTTACCGATATCGTGAACGTCACCTTTAACGGTCGCTAACAAAATCTTACCGTTAGTTGCGCCCACTTCTTTGGATGCATTAATGAATGGTTCTAAATGGGCAACCGCCTGTTTCATCACACGCGCAGACTTTACAACCTGTGGTAAGAACATCTTACCTTCACCAAACAGGTCACCAACAACGTTCATTCCGTCCATTAGAGGACCTTCAATCACTTCAATAGGACGAGAGGCATTAACACGAGCTTCTTCGGTATCTTCAACAATAAAGTCGGTGATACCTTTTACCAAAGAGTGCTCCAAACGCTTCTCTACAGGCCAAGTTCGCCACTCTAATGCAGATTTATCTTCAACCTTACCAACAGCACGCTCTAGGTATTCGGTCGCCATATCCAGCAATCTTTCAGTCGAATCATCACGACGGTTTAGTACCACATCTTCAACAGCATCACGCAGATCTTCTGGAACATTATCGTAAATTTCCAGCTGACCAGCGTTTACAATGCCCATATCCATACCGTTTTTAAAACAGTGATATAGGAATACCGCGTGAATAGCCTCACGGACGTAGTTATTACCACGGAATGAGAATGAAACATTCGACACACCGCCAGAGATCATCGCATGCGGGAGATCGCGTTTGATGTCTCCTACTGCTTCAATGAAATCAACCGCATAGTTATTATGCTCATCGATACCAGTAGCCACTGCGAAAATATTCGGGTCAAAAATAATATCTTCTGGTGGGAAACCGACTTCATCAACAAGAATGTTGTAGGCATTGGTGCAGATTTCGACTTTACGCTCTCGAGTATCAGCCTGCCCGACTTCATCAAACGCCATCACGATCACAGCAGCACCATAACGACGAACTAATTTGGCTTGCTCAACAAACTTCTCTTTGCCTTCTTTTAGAGAGATTGAGTTAACGATGCCTTTGCCTTGAATACACTTTAGGCCAGCTTCGATAACTTCCCACTTAGAAGAATCGACCATAACAGGTACTTTCGAGATTTCAGGTTCTGAAGCACATAGATTCAGGAATTTAACCATACACGCCTCGGCGTCTAGCATCCCTTCATCCATGTTGATATCGATAATCTGAGCGCCATTTTCGACTTGCTCGCGAGCAACACTCAAGGCTTCGTCGTAAAGCTCTTCTTTGATCAAACGCTTGAAACGCGCAGAACCAGTGACATTGGTCCGCTCACCTACATTCACGAACAAAGATTCTTTAGCTATCGTCAGTGGCTCTAGTCCCGAAAGACGACAAGAAACTGGTAAGTCTGGCAATTGACGCGGCGTTACACCTTCAACGGCCTCAGCCATTTGACGGATATGCTCTGGAGTAGTACCACAACACCCACCAATTAGGTTCAAGAAGCCACTTTCAGCCCACTCTTTAACATGTTCAGCCATATCCTCAGGAGAAAGGTCATACTCACCAAATGCATTAGGCAAACCCGCATTAGGGTGAGCAGAAACATTGCACTCTGAGATACGAGACATCTCACCGACATACTCACGCAGTTCATCAGGGCCCAATGCACAGTTCAATCCAAATGAGATTGGTTTTACATGACGAAGGGCGTTGTAGAATGCTTCTGTCGTCTGTCCTGAAAGGGTACGACCTGATGCGTCAGTGATGGTACCGGAAATCATCACTGGAAGAGCAATACCCACCTCTTCAAAAACAGATTCAACGGCAAAGGCACACGCTTTCGCGTTTAACGTATCAAAGATAGTTTCAATAAGAATTAAATCTGAACCGCCCTTAATGAGCGCGCGAGTCGATTCAGAATAGGCTTCAACCAGTTCGTCAAAGCTAACATTACGGTAACCTGGATCGTTTACATCAGGCGAGATAGAACAAGTTCGGTTGGTAGGGCCTAATACACCCGCGACGAAGCGAGGTTTATCTGGGGTCTTTGCAGTCCATTCATCAGCTGCTTCACGAGCAAGCTTGGCAGCAGCAAAGTTAATCTCTTCACTAAGGCTTTCCATATCATAGTCGGCCATAGCGATGGTTGTAGCGTTAAAGGTATTGGTTTCGAGGATGTCAGCCCCAGCTTCCAAATACTCCATATGGATATCTTTGATAAGCTTAGGCTGTGTAAGAACTAAAAGGTCATTGTTGCCCTTCAAGTCACTGTGCCAATCAGCAAAGCGTTCACCACGATAGTCTTGCTCTTCCAATTTATAATCCTGAATCATGGTGCCCATGCCACCATCAATCAGTAAAATTCGTTGCTTCAACAGAGCGTCAATCTTTTGCCTTACATTACTTCCCACGGTACAACCTCATTCCTTTAATTATCCCTCCATCCTATCACACATTAAAAAGGAGTCTAGACGTCTAAAAAAGGAAATTGATTACTGAGTCATGACAAAAAAATGTTTGCTATTTGAGCATGAGACAACGAAAATTCATATTCATACTTTGTTACATGTTGGAATCCCAATGTCGGTCTATTACACCTTATGCTTCTTGTCCGCTGCAGCCATGCTTATTGCTTTCGTGAATACAAAAATTGGTAAAATGCAGACAACCATCGCCATTACAGCTGGCTCAATGATGTTATCTCTATTAATTATCATTGCGGGACAAAACAATTGGTTCCAATTGGCTGACATCGCCTCAGAAACCGTTGCCAGTATCAATTTTGAAGATTTCCTTCTAAAAGGGATATTAGGATTCTTACTATTTGCAGGCGGTTTGGGAATCAAATTACCAAACCTAAAAGACCAGAAATGGGAAATAACAGTACTCGCGTTAGGTGCTACGCTGTTTTCAACATTCTTTATCGGTTTTGTGCTGTACGGGTTTTGCCAGTTCATCGGTATTCAATTTGATCTGATTTACTGCCTACTCTTTGGCTCGCTAATCTCTCCAACCGATCCCATCGCCGTGCTAGCAATAGTAAAGAAACTCGACGCTCCCAGAAGAATCTCTACTCAAATCGAGGGAGAATCTCTATTCAACGATGGTTTTGGCTTAGTTATCTTCGTAACCCTATTTACTATCGCATTCGGCACAGAAGCGCCAACCGTCGGTAGTGTGACCATGCTATTCGTTCAAGAGGCGATTGGCGGCATTGTCTATGGTTTTGTTTTAGGTCTTGTATTCCACTACCTAATCAGCAATACCGATGACCACTCGATGGAGTTGCTATTAACCATCGGCATCCCAACTGCTGGTTATGCGTTTGCTGAAGTTCTACATGTATCAGGCCCATTAGCGATGGTGGTCTCAGGTATCATGATTGGTAACTGGACTCGCTTTATCGGATTCTCAAAAGAGAGTGAAGATCACTTAGATCATTTCTGGGAATTGATAGATGAATTCTTAAACGGCGTATTATTCCTACTAATTGGTATGTCGATGCTGTTATTCAAATTCCACCAAGAAGATTGGATCTTAATGGCGTTCGCTGTACCTCTAGTGCTAAGTGCACGTTACTTGAGTGTTTTCTTGTCTTACATCGGATTTAAACGCTTTAGAACTTACAACCCGTGGTCGATTAAGATTCTAACTTGGGGTGGTTTACGCGGTGGCTTAGCACTAGCCATGGCACTTTCAATCCCTTCAGGTATCTGGGTAATTGAAGACAAAGCAATCGATGTTAAAGAGATAATCCTTGTCATGACATACGCCGTTGTTGTGTTCTCTATTCTAGTTCAAGGCTCAACAATCACTCCTATGATAGAGAAAGCAAAACAAGCAGAGAAAGAGCTAGATTAATATCTAAATAGATCAACCAAGGCCGCCTACTTTAGGTGGCCTTTTTATACCTAATGAAAGTCAAACTCGCCAATTCCCTCACTGAAGTTATCGTTGAAAGGTATGCGTGGAACATAGAGATTATATCGATATTTGATACCGCGAGTATTTGAGTAGTCGAAAGCCTTGTTGTGGGTATCCAGAACTCTTTAAGTAGGTTAAGTCATACAGAGAACTCGTTCTTGTGCGCACTCGCTAGTCTACCCAATAACCCACTCTCAAGTTATATAAGCTTCAATCGAAAGGCTTCACCTTTCACCTGGAAACAAAAATAACGGGACTCAACGTCTCGCTAGAATAGCGTTAGTTATTAACAGGACTACGGAGCTAGATGAGTGGTGAACAGAAAGCTTTAGCTTTGAACTAAGTCATTAAATACAGCAAGGCTGCACTAAATCAGTGTTCGATAGAGATAGCTAAAGGAACACATGGTACTTCAAGTGATACTTGTAAAAATGACAGGAATAAAAAGCGCTAGCATTTCTGCCGAGACGTGCAGACTAGAGTCTTAAATATGGCAAGGCTGGAATGAGTAGGCACTCCGGAGATTCGAGCACGCAGGTGAGCTAGGAGCGCCTAGTTATCCCAACATTACTTCGTAGAAGCAGCAGATACAAAAAAGCCCCAGTATTTCTGCTGAGGCTTAGTATATGGAAAGGTTGGAGGTTTAGACTCCCAACACGCGCTGTTTTGGTAAGTAGGAGAATCCGCGGCTTTGCTAATGGCGTATATTATACCAATCCGGAAAATTAACTGATCAGGTCAATCCAATCTCTTGTACACATTTTTGTGA